>JBPCSC010000103.1:0-4778 GCA_051007495.1 Methylococcaceae bacterium
CCCGCCGCCGGGGGGGTCAGATGCGGTATTCGAGACCGGGATGGGGATCGGTAGGCAGGGGCAGGTGAGTCAATGGTTGCAGTTCCTGACGTTCAGCCACTAGTCTGACGTTCTTGCGGCTGATGACATCAAAAAGGCTGATGGAGGCCAAATACTGGCGAATCTGATCACTCAACCCCATCCATAGATCGTGCGTCAGGCAAGGGTTGGAATTTTGGCAGTTGGCCTTGCCGCCGCAGCGGGTGGAGTCGATGGTTTCATCCACCGCGCAAATGATTTCAGCGATGTTGATCTGGCTGGTGTCGCGGCTAAGCTGGTAACCGCCGCCCGGCCCGCGTACCCCTTCGACCATACCCGCACGGCGCAGGCGGGCGAAAAGCTGTTCCAGATAAGACAGAGAAATGTGCTGTCGCTTGGCGATATCAGTCAGTGTCACGGGTCCTTGTCGTTCGCTGTGATAGGCCAGATCCAGCATGGCTGTGACGGCATAACGCCCTTTAGTTGTCAAACGCATGGTGTGTTCTCGTAATAAATACATACCGAAATGGTGGGTTTTAGGGTCACATATCCTAGTGAAATAGTCAACTATTCAATCCAGGGTTTTGCGGAATCGGGTGATGGCCAGGCTTAACATGATCAGGCTGAACACACCCAAAGCCGCCAGTTCGGTCCAGAGTTCGGTGATGTTGGCCCCGCGCAGCAATATGCCCCGAATCAGACGCACAAAGTGCGTCAGAGGTAAGCCCTCGGCTATCCAGCGAGCCAGCATGGGCATTCCGTCGAAGGGAAACATAAAACCTGAAAGTAAAATGGAAGGCAGGAAAAAAAAGAACGTGGTTTGCATGGCTTGAAACTGGTTTTTCGCCAGCGTGGAGATAAACAAACCCATGGTCAGATTGGCCCCTATAAACGTCAAAGCCGCCAGATAGACATCCCGCACGCTGCCATTCACTGGCAGATGAAACAAAAACACACCCAAAGCCAGGATTATGGACACCTGAACCAAACCAATAACGACATAAGGGGTGATCTTGCCCACCATCAACTCGGATTTGCGTACTGGCGTATTGATGAGCAGTTCCAGATTGCCGCGCTCACGCTCCCGCACTATGGAAACCGCCGTGAACAAAACCATGGTCATGGTCAGTACCACCCCCATTAGTCCAGGCACGATATACAAAGCCGAACGTCGCTCCGGGTTGAAGTAAGGGCGAAATTCAAACGTAGGGGTTTTGACGGGTCTGGGGGCTTCAATCCGCTGCGTGATCTCCATACCCAGCAGTTGACGGGCCGCAGCCAGAATGATCGGATCAGAACCATCAACCAGAAGTTGGGCCGCCGGGCGGTGTTCCGGGTCTTGTACACGTCGGGTGAAGTCTTCGGGGATGAATAGCCCGACGGAAATCTCGCCCTTGCGTATCAGGGTTTCCAGTTGATCGGCAGTATTGACTTCCCGAATCACCCGGATGACCTGAGACGCTTCGGCATCGGCCACCAACCAGCGGGCCTGCTGACTGGCAGATTGATTGGCCACGCCGGCACTGATATAGCGCACATCGGTATTGATGGCGTATCCAAACAAGGTGATTTGCAGCAAAGGAATGCCGATGATCATGCCTAAGGTCAGTCGGTCACGCCTCAGTTGGCGTATCTCTTTCTGCATGATGGCCAAAAGACGGATCAGGCTGTTCATGGGGTTTTCTGATGGAGTGCGGGGAGAGTGGAGGGGCAGTCGGGGGTGGCTACAGGTTTACCTGACACCCGGACGGCACGGAATATGGCCATCTGACTGGAATGAATGGATTGATGAGTAACGAACGTGGTGGTGCCGGAATGAACTGGAATGGAGCAACGATATCTCGCCAGGTCAGCATGAGTGTTAAAGTCCACATCGGGCACGTTATTCATATTATCGTATTCGTAAAGAACATAACTTGAATTGTGGTTTAGCCCGGATACCGTGATAGTCAGTGTTAACGGCATTGAAGCCGGTCGCCTGGAGGTGCCGTTTATTATCGAGGGCCGTTCACAGTTGGTATTGATTGCCACCCGTACCGGTACAGTTTCGTGCTTTAAGTCAGTTACCCCGGTAAAGACAATGGCGTAGTCACCGGCACGTTCTGCCAGTGTATAGGGAGGGGATGTTGCCAGATTGGCATCCGTTCTGGATTTTATGATATTCCGGAAGGAAGCCTGCATATAGAAAGGATGCACATTTGGGTATTGTGGGGTGTACAGGCCATTGTCACTGAAAACAAGTTTATCATCGTTAAAGTAAGCGGCATCATGCAGGTCGTGATATGAGAAAATGCCCACTACCGGCACGACATGATCATACTGCGGGTCGGGGTTTTCCTGTTGAAATATGGAATTGTTTTCCATAACAGCCAGGGCAACCGGGAAACCGCGCACAACATGGTTTTTAACCTGTGACAGAAAAACTTCAGGATCAGATTCGTATAGTGTTACCGTGTCAAGGTGCATATTCCGGGATGCCACACCATCGGTTATGCCCAACAGTAATTGGCTCTGTTCCTGATACTGGGGTACGTTTGGAGTGGCGAGTGAGCGTGCGTCATATTGAGACAGGTATTGTCCATAATATAAACCCGCACTGATGAAAGATACCTCGCCACAATAGCCATAATTAGCATTCCATTGTAATAGCGGAGGAATATCATTGTGGTGAGACCGCATCGCCAGCGGCGTTTTGGGGTAGCTCGGGGTAGCCGGGCAACCCGGCGCAGCAGTCGCAGATAAGGACATTGTCGCAGTCAAAATAAAAACACAGCGCAGCAAAACAAAGCGGGGGTTTATTAGGGTTTTTCCAAGGGTTGGGCCGTATTTATTCATGGTGTGTCCACAGGCGTAACACACGAACCACACCCTCATTGGGTAATACCTCGTAAACCAGACGATGCTGGATATTGATGCGCCGCGAATACGCACCGGAAAGATCGCCTGCCAGTTTTTCGTATGGCGGTGGATGATGAAACGGATCGGCAGCGAGAACGCCCAAGAGATTGTGCGCGTTCACCTTTAAGCCTTTGGCCGCCAATGTTATGGCATCCTTTTGTGCCTGCTGTGAATAAACCACCTGCCAAGTCACCATGCCAGTTCCTTGGTGCTATCCCCTAAAGGCTCAGCCATACCCGCCTTGAGAGATTCGCGCATACCCGGAATGGCGAGTAGGTATAGGGTTTCTTGAATGGACTCCCAATCTTCAGTCGACACCAGCACTGCACTGGTTCGTTTTCCCGCAATGTAAATGGGTTGATGTGATTCGGCTATTTGATCAATGAGACGATACAGGTTGGCGCGTGCCTGGCTTGCGGTAAGAATGACCATTCATGTTCTCCAGTTGCAGAAACGGCATGGTACGTATTAACGTACGTCGCGTCAATTTTAGGCATGTGGGCGGTCTCGGTTAGGAGCGAGGGCGTCTCGGTTAGGAACGAGGGCATCTCGCCCTCGCAAGCCCCGCCCATGCAAGGCCAGGATGGCCTTGCTCCAGGTGCGGAAAACCGTATGTCTGGTGGTGTGGTAGGAGTGGCGGGCGCAATTAGTGTGGCCTCTTATTTTTGCCGCATGGGGCGAGTAAAATGCCCCCGTATTTATCAGGGTGTCGTAACCACCTGAAAACGCTACGTTACTTTTATAACTTTTAATTTGATCAGTGCAAAGGGGGAAAGGATGATGCTACGGTTTTTGCTGCCAGTTTTAATGATGATGTTTATGGGCTTGAGTGGGGCGGTGTGGGCTGTGCCGGATACGCCGACCAGCGATTTTGTAGATAACGGCGATGGCACGGTGCAGCATAAAAAAACCGGCCTGGTGTGGATGAGATGTGCCTTGGGGCAGACTTGGGATGGCCAAACCTGTACGGGTGGGGCAACACGCTATACTTACGATGAGGCTCTCAAACTTACCGCCAACTATGCCGACCACAGCGACTGGCGCGTGCCTACGGTGCGCGAACTGCAAACCCTGGTCGAGTGGGACAATCAATCCCATGCCATCAATACTACCCTGTTCCCAAACACACCAAGTTACTGGTTTTGGTCGTCCTCGCCGTATGCCGGCGATACCAGTTACGCATGGGTTGTCGATTTCAACTATGCCTCAGTCGGCTACGACGACCGCGGCAATGCCAGCGCGGTGCGGTTAGTTCGCGGCGGTCAGTGTTTGGGTTTTTGTCAAAGCCCGGCCAAGTACACTGCCGCTGAGGCGGGCACGGTAGTGGATGAAGGCACGGGTCTGATGTGGTCACGCTGTAGTGTGGGGCAACGCTGGAATGGCCGCACCTGCACCGGTACGGCGCAAAAGTTCGGCTTTGCTGAAGCACAACAACAGACCAGCACCTTGGCCGGATATACGGACTGGCGCGTACCCACGGCCAGCGAACTGGCTACGCTGGTCGATTACCGCATAGGCGATCCCGGCCCCAGCCTGGATACGCAAGCCTTTCCAAACACACCCAGTGACTACTTTTGGTCGTCCTCGCCGGATGCCGGCGATGCCTTTAACGCATGGAATGTCAGTTTCTACGATGGCGGTGTCCTCAGCAGCGCCCGCGGCAATACCATCGCGGTGCGGTTAGTTCGCGGCGGTCAGTGTTCGGGTTTTTGTCAAAGCCTGCCAGCGGATACCACGCCAGACGGATACACGCTGAACGATCAAAGCGGCTTAACACCGGGGCAAGTGGTGTTGTCGAATGCCATCAGCGTGAGCGGCATTTCAGCGGCTACGCCCATCAGCCTCAGCGGAACCGGCGCGGC
>JBPCSC010000104.1:0-4503 GCA_051007495.1 Methylococcaceae bacterium
TGCTGAATAACCCGCACCCACGCAACAAAAGAAAGTGGACAAGGATAGAGGACTTTCACCTCCAATCTCTTGCCAGCTTATCCTGGCGCACTGGGTATCCTTTTGTTTGGTTTGTCAGGAATAACAAAATAAAGGGGTCAGACCCATTTGAAGCCACCCGCATTTACTTACTCTAAGCCGCCAACGTCTCAATCACGTCCCCACTGCGCTGTAAAATAGTTACACCACGTTGCAAGGCCTCTTGCTTAAGATCCTCATCGATCGAAAACGTCGCCAAACCTAAATGCTGCCGGTAATCCACATATTCCGGAAACAGTTTTCGAAAGTTGACCGCCTTCTTATTGACCAAACGATCTATATCTTTTGAATGGACGCGATATTTAACCTCTATGATAAAAATCTCATGGCCATTGATCAACAAAATATCATATTCATCTTCTATCTGGGCAATGTACCGGGTTACGTTTTTTTCGATCACATCAAAGCGTATGCCATTGAGCACCGGATGCTTTTTTAATGAATTGAAATAAAACTCCTCGGCAACGCGACCTTGATTGTTACCAACACCACCATACATATCAGCCAAGCGCGATAATTTGGCGTCGGTTTTAGCAAGCTGAGCATCGGTTTTGGCGAGTTGAGCGTCGGTTTTAGCGAGCTGAGCGTCGGTTTTGGCGAGTTGAGCGTCGGTTTTGGCGAGCTGAGCATCGGTTTTGGCTTGCGCAATTGCAATTTGAGCAACCAAGGTTTTTAGTTCATCATCTGTCATATCAATATCACAATTCCAAAATGGTTATATTAGTCAGTACGATTGCGATCGGATCCATGCTTGATTACACCCAACTGGTTTGAAGGTCTGGATGTTTACGTTCATCTTGGTTTTCTTACATATTCTCCGCAATCAACAAGGCCGCTATTTGCGGATGGGGAGAGGTTACAAAATGGATGAAATTGAGTCAAAACAAAGTGGGTTTCCGTTAGTGTTTTGTTAGTGTATAAGCCCGATACAAACCAGTAAGGTGTTAGTCGTTTATATGGGCGGCCCCCCTTCAGGCGGGACTGCAAAACCGGATCAATTGCCGGGATCGGTACTGATTATCACCGCCTCCTGGCGTTTTCTGTACACACACCAGGCCGGCATAATCCCTGTTATCAGTACCAGCGGAACAGCCAGCAGTGGCCACCACACGGGTTGATTCCATTCCGCCCGGAGTCGGCTTCTTAACACCGTATCAATCCGCAGATATTTCAAACCATTATTCATCATGGGACTGGGTTTGCGGTTCAGATACCACGCGTGCGACAGCGCGAATTGTTTGGGATGAAACCCAAAAACCCAGGGTGCGTCGTGCCGCAATATGTTTTGCATGTTTTGTATGAGGCGGTTGCGTTCCGGTGTGTCGTCCATGTTGCGCATTTGCTCGAATAATCGGTCATAAGCCGGATTTTCATAATTGGCCGCATTCTCACCGCCCTTCCCCACTTTGCGGTTTCCTCCATATAACAAAAACAGAAAATTCTCAGGGTCGGGGTAATCCGCATTCCAGCCCCACTGAAATATCTGGGCATTGCCGTTCTGCATTTTTTGCTGAAACTGGTTGTAATCGGTCGAGCGAAAAACCAGTTGTATACCCAAACCGGCAAAATGCTTGCGATACCAGTTGAGTGTGGTTTTGTCATCCGCGCCCCGGGCCGCTGTGTCCAGATACAAGACCAGCGGGGCCTGGGTGCCGGGGTCTATTCCTCCGGGATAACCGGCTTCAGCGAGCAAGCGTTTCGCTTCATCCAGTGATTTGCGTTTAGGCTGCTGATCTACCCAGTCATACACAAAAGGGTTCATTCCAGCCAGCCCCGACCCATAGCCAATCAAGCCCGGCGGAATCACCCCCGCAGCGGCCACGCCTCGGCCATTCAAAAAAATGGCGATGAATTCTTCTTCATCCACGGCTATGGACAGGGCTTGTCGCAGCTTGCAATGTGGCTCATCCAAACCACCCACCACCGGGTCGAGCATGTTGAATCCCATATACATACTCGTGACCGCCACACTGGTACGCAGGCTGATACCTTTGGCCGTCATCTCTGGTGTCAGGCTGGCCTGATCCTGACCGGCCAGGCGTATGGCCTGATCGAAATGGTCAGAAGCCAGGCCCGAGGTGTCGTAATACCCTTGCAGAAACTTGTTCCAGTAGGGCACGGTTTCCTTTTCTAGCGTATACACCACCGTGTCGATGAAGGGCAGCACTTTACCCGCATCGTTCAGCAACCCCATGGCCTGATCTTCCTCACTGCCGGTTTGCGGGTAATGATCGGCGTGATAGTCCGGGTTGCGTGACAACACCATGCGGCGGTTAGGGTTGTTTTCGGTCAGGCGATAAGGACCCGTGCCCACCGGATACCAGTCCAGCGTGATGTTTTTATCCTTCAGGCCTTTCTGGGCATAAAACGCATCCGCCTCGAAAGGTATGGGAGCAAAGAACGGCATGGCCAGCCAGAATCGGAATTGCGGGTATTTTCCGTACAAGCGAATCCTAAAGTGATGATCGTCGTCCACTGTCACGCCCGTCAGCGGGTAACGGCGAAGGTCAGCAGATGCGCCGTCTTGCTGGAGTGATTGCTCCAGTTCGCGCAGGCCCACGATGTATTCCTTCATCAGTTCAGCGATAGGAGAATGAATGGCCGGATGCACCAGTCGTTTGATGGCGTAGAGGTGGTCGGCCGCCACCCGTTCGCGGGTGGCGGTTTCAGGGAAATCGGACAAAGTGTGTATCTGTTCGAGCCGAACCGCATCCAGATGGTGATAAGGATAGCCTCCCGAGCCATCCCGGACGAAAGCCGGATGGCGGTGATAGCGGATGTCGGGCTTCAGGCTCAGTGCATACTCACTGTAGGCGATGCGGGATTCCGGCGCGCTGGCCGGTAAAGGGGTTCCGTTCGCGTCCAGATAGGTGACTTTAGGCAGCTCGGTGAGGGTGAGGGGTTCCAGCCGCAGGGGCCGCTCCAGATAGGCATACTGCAAAGGCGGTTCATAAATCTGGGCGATGAACTCATACTCATTTGAACTATAGGCCAGGGCCGGATCCAGATGCCTTGGACGTTCCTCGAACGAGGAATACAGCACACTTTCTCGTGTGTCTTCGGCAGGATAGGGATTATTGAGCGGGTCAGCGCATCCAGCCAACCCGGAAAGCCATGCCAGCACACCGGCATAAAACCCGCACCGTTGCATCATCAATGACCCTGCTAATGCTGGCCACGCAGGCTGAGCACATCGGCCGCAATTTCAAACGCCATAAATTCCTGCAAGCGGGTCAGGCGTTCTTGCGGCGGAATCGTCTCTATCAGCGATTGGCGTTCGGCCACAGAAAAAGGCAGTTGGCTGCACAGAAAATTAACCAGCAAAACAGTGGGCATTTGATTCAGAGTGTCCCAGTTGGTATCCAGTTTTTTACGCTTGAAATAATCCTTGGCCACCGAGAATAAACGTTGTCGATCGTGTGGAATTTCATCACTGTAACGGAAATCTATCCCATAACGGCTCCAGTCGACTCGTGCCTGGCGGTATCCTTTGTTAGAAAGCGTTTCTTCCTCCACATCAAAGCGACACACACCAGTAAGCACCAGCAGCAACCGGTTATCAGGGGTTTCAGCATACGAGACGACGCGACCCGCCACCCCGGTATGAAACAGCGGCGGATTAGGGTCTTTTCCGCTATCGGATACAGGCTGGATCACCCCCACCAGACGCCCCTGACCCAATGCGTCAAAGATCAGGTTGAGGTAGCGTGGCTCAAAAATATTCAGCGGTAATTGGCAACCCGGCAGTATGGTGCTTTGAGACCAAGGGAAAAGCGGCAACACCGACGGCAGTAAATCGTATGGGCGAGTAAAGGGGTTTTGGTTCATGGTCGTTCATGATGAAAAAGTTTATGGAAAGGTCGTCCATAACCGAGGCGGTGGCTCAGAACAGCAGCATCATTTCCGCCACTTCGTTATTGGCATCCACACTGATAAGCAGAAATCCCCCGTCGCGTTCCTTGGCCAGATACCAGGAATTGCCCAGATAGACGATGAGCGGATCGGACACCACCTGATGCACGGCCGCATAGCCTTCAGGACTGGGAGACCCACAGCCACCCAACAGGGCAGTGATCAGGATAAGGGCGTAACGGATTTTGCGCATGGCTGAATGCTCGATCGTATATGGGGTTGAAGAAATCATGGCCAAATGGCTGAGCCATAGCTTTCTATCACACAGCCACAAAAAAGGCACTGTTCTGTAGCCAGAATAAGCCCAAGGAGACAAGGCATGTTGGGGTCAAACCATCTTGCCGTAGAGCCAAACCATCCTGCCCGCATTGTGCGGTATCCCAATTAGGCTTTAAGGGGTTAATGCGATGCGCCCGCAGGAAAATACATATCCAGCAGACGCAGCACAGTAGTGATCAAGCCTATGGATCCGACTAACCAGACCGTCTGGCGATGCAGGGCTTTGGAAAACTC
>JBPCSC010000105.1:0-8542 GCA_051007495.1 Methylococcaceae bacterium
CTGGTGATCCTTGAGCCTTTGTTGTACCAGACGGGCCAGAACATCCGGTACGAACTTGGCCAAAAACTGGTTGGCACCGACCTATTCAACCATGGTCTGGTTGAACACCCCGCTAAGAGAGGAGTGCAGCAAGACATACACATCTTCCATTGCGGGAATCTGGCGCATACGGATGGTTAATGTGTATCCATCCATACGCGGCATTTCCAGATCGGAGATCACCATGGCCAAATAACGCGGCAAATCCCGGCCTTCTTTGACCCAGGCGTCCAGCACTTCAAATGCCTCCTGGCCGTCTTTTGCAGTGGTGTGCTGGACATGAAGCTGATCCAGTACCCGTTTAATCTGGTTACGCGCCACGCTGGAATCATCCACAATCAGCACGTGCTGGCCAAATTCTTCGTTATGCGGATCAATGATGCCATCAGAAACATGCTCGCTGCCTCCAATCACTTCCTTCATCACTTTTTCCACATCGACGACTTCAATCAATTCCTTATCCAGTTGTGTGACTGCCGTCATGTAGCTTTCCTTGCCAGTGCCCTTGGGCGGAGGCTGGATTTGTTCCCACCCCATGTTGATGATGCGATCGACGGTGCTTACCAAAAACCCCTGAATGGAACGGTTGTATTCGGTGATGATGACATAGCCTTTGCCATCTCGCACCAGTGGTCGTGCGCCTATGGCCATGGATAGATCAATCACCGGGATGGTTTTGCCGCGCAAATGGGCCACACCACAAATGACAGGATGCGCTTTAGGCAACTGCGTCAGGGGGGGGCATTGTATGACTTCCTGTACCTTGAACACGTTGATGCCGAAACGTTGATTCCCCCCTAGCTTGAACAGCAGCAGTTCAAGTCGGTTGTGTCCGGCGAGTTTGGTTCTTTGATCGACTTCGTGTAGAAATCCAGACATAGTAAATCTCCGCGTAATTGGGGTGTTATCATACGGGTTGCAGCAAAATCGGGCTTGGCACTACCCGAACGGGCCTGTCTTCAGCCGCATCAAATATGAATTGGTTTTTTGACATGCAATACATTGGGTGGGTTTTGTTCCTGGTTTTTATGGCTTTGGGGTTCTCGACGCAAGCCGGAAATGCGCCGCAATCGGCAGATTCGATTCGTGCCGCCATTGAAGCGGTGGTGAATGCCGAACTCCAACAGAGTGGAACCGATTACCGCATAGAGCCAGTGCGCGTCAATAGTCGCTTGCGCTTGACCGAATGCGAACACCCCCTGGACGCTTTCATTCTATCGGGTCAAAGGGGGAGTGGCTACTTTTCGGTGGGCGTACGCTGCACTGGAATCTCACCCTGGACGACCTACCACTCAGTAAAAGCCACCCTTTATCAGACGGTGGTCGTACTGAAAGAACCAGTCAGGCAAGGGGTCAGCATACAACCCGATATGCTGCTCCTGGAAAAGAGAGAACTGACCGGCCAGCACGGCGGTTACTTCACTGACCCGGCAGCCCCGGTTGGCCAGATCGCCAAGCGTACACTGCCAGGAGGCCTACTCCTGACCCCAGACCATCTCACCCAGGCTCTGGCCGTGCAACGCGGTCAATCCGTCAGCATTCGGGCGAAATCGGCAGATTTCGAAATCGCCATGCCGGGAGTAGCCCTTGGCGATGGCCACTTGGGGCAGAGGATACGCGCAAGAAACACTCAATCGGGCCGGGTTGTCGAGGGAATCATCACCCAGCCTGGCATCGTGAGTGTTGATTGAGTCCTGTAGCCTTCGCATGAAAAATTCGGTACTCTGCCCACCCGCACATTTGGTGCGAAACGACCCACCCCATACTTAAAGTGACTTAACCTAAAGAGGAGAAAAACATGTTGAAAATTGTCACGCATGGCCTGATTCTGGCCGCCTTGTCTGTTCTTTCCGGCAACACCATGGCTACGGACAGTACAAAATACCCCGCCTATGATTTCAAACCTCAAGTGGTGTACAAGGACATAGGGCTGATTGCTACTTCGGGTTCCAAATCCGATAGCCGCTTTCCGGCTTCGCATTTTGAACCTAAAGTTCTGTTTCAAGACAAGGAACTGATCGAAAAATTGGGTAGCCGATCATCCAATACCGCCTGCCGCCCCTAAGCGGTTGGCTTGATACGCTTTGGTCGGGTAACCCTGGTCCGCGCTAGGTGTTCCGACATCACGCGGACTATCCCTCCCCTCTGTACCATTCTCTTAAAGACAGGTGTTTTTTGTGTTGGTAGATTCGCATTGCCATCTCGACAGGCTGGATTTGTCCCCGTTTGAGGGCGACTTTTCAAAATTGATGGCGGAAATCGCCAACCAGGGCATCGTCCATCAGCTTTGTGTATCCATCAACATGGAAGCCTATTCCGGCATGTGTGAGTTAGTGGCTGACTACGCCCAGGTTTCGGTATCCGTTGGGGTTCATCCCAATGAAACCACCGGGCATGAACCGACGGTAGAAGAATTGATTGCTTTGGCCAGTCCGGCCAAGGTGGTTGCCGTAGGTGAGACCGGCCTGGATTATTACCGCAGCGCAGGCGACAACACGGCGCAACAGGAACGCTTTCGCCGACACATCGCCGCTGCCCGTGCCGTGAACAAGCCACTCATCATCCATACCCGTGAAGCCCGAACCGATACCTTGCGGATACTTAAAGAAGAAGGTGCTGATCAGGTTGGCGGCGTGCTGCATTGTTTCACTGAAGACTGGGACACCGCCCAGGCCGCTATGGATTTGGGCTTTTACGTTTCGTTTTCCGGTATTGTTACGTTCAAAAACGCAACAAGCGTACAAGAAACCGCCCGGAAGATGCCGGAAGACCGCTTGCTCATCGAAACCGACTCCCCTTATCTGGCTCCGGCCCCCATGCGGGGTAAACCCAATTATCCCTACTATGTACGCCACGTCGCCCACTGCGTAGCCTCACTCAGAGACATGGATTTCGACCGCCTGGCCGAAACCACCACCCGCAATTATCAGCGTTTGTTCGGATTGCCTGCGGTGTGAGTTCGGCACCTCAATGCTTGAAACGTCGCTCCAGCCTGGATTCCCTAACCACCCCTCCTGATGCCTCCAGTTGCCATTCCGTGCCCACACCCGGTTCCAGAAAAATTTTGCCTGAACGCGCCACCACTTTAAGTGCCTTGACGGTTTCAGTCGATACGTTCAAGTCCAGTCGCCCCTCTATTTCGGTAAACACACCTTCAGAAACCACCTGCACGACTTGGGTGGCCGGCGAGTATTGCCCCAGAATGCGGCTGCCCGGAAAACCAAAACCTTTGTAACTCAACACACCCGATAGTCCGCTGGTGGATGCCTCCGCCTGACGAATCAGAACATCCCCAACCTCAGCTTCTATGGTCAGAGTTCCTTCTTGAGCCACCTCAACCGGCACATCCAGACGCATTTGCATGCGGTACGGAAAAGCCAGCATACCGCCTAGAACCAGCATCAGGGTGATCCCACCCATGACCCAGGGTCGGGCCGAGGCGGGCAAAGCCTGCCAGCGGGCCAGCAGGTAGAACTCGGTAATCTCACTGGATGGCCGCTGCTCCCAAGGTCTCACCAGAACGTAGTACAAACCGGCACACACCGCGTAGCTTAAAAGGCCGCTCCAGAGTACATCCGACAAAAAATGCGCTCCGGCGGCCATGCGACTCACACCGGTTAAACCACCCAGGCCCAAGGCCAACACCAACAGGGCGTAGGCCAGGCGCGGTCGGTAACGGCGGTTGAGAAAATAAAAAACCCAGACCACAAACCCCACGCTGCAATGGCCACAGGGAAAGGACTTACCTTCGATGCCCGGCATACCGGGCGGTTGATAGCTCAGATGGCCTTGAAAGGGTTCGATCTGGCGCGGCCTGGGACGACCGTAGTGATCTTTCAGAATGAGATTGACCACCAAACCTGGCCCTATCATCACGCTTAGCAATACGAACAAGGCTTGCCGCCTGAGTAATGCCTTTCCGGGTCTAGTTCCAGAAAAAGCCAACACCGCCAAAGCACCCAACAACAAAACCAAAGCCAGCACAGGAGCGGCCTGGTACAGCACCTCCCACAGTCCACGATTTTCCTCCGGCCACAGAGAGTCTCCCTGACCGGGCGCGTAAAACCAGGCCGCTGCTGTGATGTCGAGCGAAGTCAACCAGAACGGCAGCGTCGCAATGAGCAGGGTGCTACCCAGCAGCGACAACTCAATCAGTAATGGGCGCGTAGGCATAGTACTCATGTGGCGTGAACGGGTTTGAATGCGGGAAAGAACAGGCGAAGCGGGGCCAGATGGACGCAAAGGTTGGCCCAAAACAAACCCCGTACCAGAGGGATCCGGTACGGGGTTTGTTTATTTTGGGGTGTTACTCGCTGACGACTTTGATCGGTATGTTGGCCAGACTGGAGGTGTCGGCAGTCGGCAGTTCGTATTCGGGTGCTGCTTCTGCGGCATAGGCACCTGAGGTTCTAGGTCCAAACAATGAAACCCAGGCCGCCTTAAGGGGATTACGCAGGGAATCTTCCACTGCGCTGGCTTCAAAACCACAATGCGCCATGCAGTTGGCACACTTGGGGTTTTTGGCCGTACCGTATTTATGCCAGGGTGTTTCCTCCAGCAAGGACTTGAAGGACGGCGCGTACCCTTCGTCAGACAACAGGTAACACGGCTTTTGCCAACCGAACACGTTACGGGTGGGGTTGCCCCACGGCGTGCAGCTATAGCTTTGGTTTCCGGCCAGAAAATCAAGGTAGAGGCTGGAATGATTAAGCCTCCATTTGCGGCCTTTGCCGAGGCGGAACACTTTGCGGAATAACGCCTTGCTTTCGCGCATTTTGATGAAAATATCCTGCTTGGGAGCCCGTTCATAACTGAAACCGGGGGCCATGGTCACACCTTCCACACCCAGCGCATTGCAGTGATCCAAAAACGCGGCAATCTCCTCGGCACCTTCACCCTGGAACAGCGTACAGTTGACCGTCACCCGGAAACCCTTGCTGATGGCCAGTTCCACGGCTTCTACAGCCCGGGTAAACACGCCAGTCTGACACACAGAAGCATCATGCCGGTCTTCGTTGCCATCAAGGTGGATGGAAAAAGTCAGGTAAGGAGAAGGTTGGTAGTCGTCAATCCGTTTTTTGAGCAACAAGGCATTGGTGCACAGATAAACGTATTTCTTGCGCTCGATGATGCCGGCGATGACTTCCGGCAACTCCTTGTGCAGCAAAGGCTCACCCCCGGCCAGCGAGACAATGGGAGCAGCACATTCATCCACTGCGGCCAGACATTCTTCCACCGACAGGCGGCGATCCAGGATTTCATCGGGATAATCAATTTTGCCGCAACCGGCACAGGCCAGGTTGCACCGGAACAAGGGTTCCAGCATCAGCACCAGTGGGTACTTCTGATTACCCTTGATTTTCTGTTCGATCAGGTATTTTGCAACGCTAAACTGTTGCCGTAATGGAACGCTCATTGGATTTTCTCCGTATCGGGATGGGGTTGACGGTGACACCGGGTTGGACTCGCCTGTGGCACGCCGGGGCATTGTTGTAAATGTGCAACGACCCAGTAGGTGTTCAGTGCTTTGCTGATCCGTACAGGACGGGCTTAAGAAGCTTGCGCTGACGGTTAGTTGTATTTTACTCAAATTTTTTCGTCAAAATACAACAAAGTCTTGACGGTACAGTCGATGTCGCTAGAATCTTCAGACATTCACCTTCTTTTTGAGCCTCAGGCCACACCATCAGCCCCCGGTAGTCGTTTGTTTTTTTACAACAGAATTCATGAGGATAAATCGACGTGAGCAGTGCAGAAATGGCCCGTCCACACATTAAAGTTCAGGATCAACCGCTCCCCGATGACGCTGACATTCTGCAAGCCCGTCTGCTTGAGGGCGTATCCAGAACCTTCGCCTTGACGATTCCGCAACTGCCCCCTGCCCTGCTGCGACCGGTGGCCAATGCCTATTTGCTGTGCCGTATCGTCGATACCATCGAAGACGAAACCGCTTTAAGTTCTGCCGAAAAACGTGAGTACTGCGAACAATTCGTACGGGTGGTTCAGGATAGGGAAGCCCCAAAGCCACTTAGTCACTCGCTGGCTTCGCGCCTGTCGGATACCACCTCACCTGCCGAACATGAACTCATAGGCCTGATACCTGAAGTGGTTACCATCACTAAAAATCTGGAATTGCCCCAGCATCTGGCCCTGTCCGATTGCGTCAGAATTATGGCTGGAGGCATGGCAGAATTTCAGGATAAGGAATTACGCAATGGCCTGCCCACACTGGAAGAAACCAACCGGTACTGCTACTTCGTGGCCGGTGTGGTGGGTGAAATGCTGACCCGTCTTTTCTGCCATTACTCGGCCGAGATGGCCCAGCATCGTGAGCAACTCATGAAACTGTCGGTTTCCTTAGGTTTGGTTTTGCAAATGACCAACATCTTGAAGGATGTGTGGGATGACCACAGCCGAGGCGTTTGCTGGTTGCCGCAAGACGTGTTTGCCCACAATGGCTACGACTTGAGCCATCTCGTACCTGGACACAACAACCCGAACTTCCGGGCCGGTTACACCCAGATGATCGGCATCGCTCAAGGGCATCTACGCAATGCGTTGCGCTACACCCTGCTGATTCCCGCTCATGAAACCGGCCTACGCGATTTCTGCCTGTGGGCATTGGGTATGGCGGTACTGACGCTGAGAAAAATCTACCAGAACCTTGATTTCTCCACTTCCGCCGAAGTGAAAATTACCCGCAAAGCCGTCAAGGCCACCGTGCTGACCACCCGGGTTTGCCACTCCAGCGACACTCTGCTCAAAACCGCTTTCAAGCTGGCCGAACTCGGCCTGCCCAAGGCCATCGACCAAATCGCGGTTGATGGTTTGTCTTATTCCACTGTTCACCATTAACCACTCAACCACCTTCAGGGGAATTTTGCCCATGTTCGACGACGCGACTGCACAGCCCGCATTCGACACCTCTTTCCTGAATGCTTATTCCGAATCACCTTTGAACGCCGCGATACGCCGCGCCAAAGCGCATATCCTCAAGCTGCAATCCCCGGAAGGATACTGGGTTTTTGAGCTGGAGGCGGACTGCACCATACCCTCCGAATACATCTTGATGATGCATTACATGGATGAAATCGACTCCGGATTGCAAACCAAGATAGCCCAATACCTTAGAGATCATCAGCAGGCCGATGGCAGTTATCCCCTGTTTCCGGGTGGACACGGTGACATAAGCTGTACGGTCAAGGTTTATTACGCCTTGAAACTGGCCGGAGAGGACATACACGCACCGCACATGGCCAAGGCCAGAGCATGGATATTGGCTCAAGGCGGTGCGGCAAAATCGAATGTGTTTACCCGCATCATGCTGGCCATATTTGAGCAGGTTCCCTGGCGGGCCGTGCCCTTTATTCCGGTAGAAATCATGCTGCTGCCCCGCTGGTTTCCGTTCCACCTCGATAAGGTTTCTTACTGGTCACGAGCCGTCATGGTTCCCTTGTTCATTTTGTGCTCACACAAGGTAAAAGCGCGAAATCCCCTGGGTTTGGGGGTGCGTGAGCTATTCACCACCGATCCCGAACAGGAGCGTAACTACTTCTCTCACGTCAAAACCCCACTGGGCAGGGCTGTGCTGGCTCTGGAACGTCTGGGGCTTGCCATGGAACCCCTGATACCAACCAGCCTGCGCCATAAGGCAACAGAAAAAGCCCGCGACTGGTTCATGGCACGTTTGAACGGCGTACACGGACTGGGGGCCATCTTTCCGGCTATGGTCAATGCGTATGAGGCCATGGATTTCCTGGGGATACCGGCCGACGACATCAACCGCCGCCAGACCCGTGAATCCATGGAGCGTCTGCTGGTAGTCGGCACAGACAGTGCCTACTGCCAACCGTGTGTATCGCCCATCTGGGATACCGGCCTGACCAGCCTGGCTTTACAGGAAATCGCTATTCACGACCCTCACGATGAACCGGTGCGCCGCGCCCTGAATAACGCCATGAATTGGCTAACCAGCAAACAGTTGCTGGATGAGCCTGGCGACTGGCGGATACAGCGTCCTGAGCTTCCGGGGGGTGGCTGGGCGTTCCAGTTTGAAAACAGCTACTACCCCGATGTAGATGACAGTGCGGTGGTGGCGCATGCCTTGGCCCGCAATAAGGGTTCTGAGTCCTATGGCTACTGCCTGGAACGCGCCACCACCTGGATTGCCGGCATGCAGTCGAGCAATGGCGGTTTTGGTGCTTTCGATGCCGACAACACCCATTACTACCTCAACCACATTCCTTTCGCCGACCACGGGGCTTTGCTGGATCCACCCACCGCCGATGTCAGCGGTCGCTGCCTGATGTATCTGGCCACCCGCCTGGAACAAAACCCTGAGTTGCAGCCAGTAGTTGAGCGTTGCGTAGATTACCTTCTAAAGGAACAGGAAGCCGATGGCTCCTGGTTTGGTCGCTGGGGTACGAATTACATTTACGGTACCTGGTCAGTGTTGGCCGGATTTGAAACGGTGGGAATCCCGCACGATCACACCGCTGTAGTC
>JBPCSC010000106.1:0-4630 GCA_051007495.1 Methylococcaceae bacterium
TTTTTACACGACTTCTGTGCTTGCCACATTGTCCCAACCAAATAATAACAAAGCATTTTCTCCGTGTATTCCGTGTCTTTCCGTGGTTAAATGTATTTTATTGACCACAGAATACACGAAACACACGGAAGAATACTTTTAGTTTTTACACGCCTTCTGTGCTTGCCACATTTTATTAACCCCAGAATAACAAAGCATTTTTTCCGTGTATTCCGTGTCCTTCCGTGGTTAAATGTATTTTATTGACCACGGAATACTTTTAGTTTTTACACGCCTTCTGTGCTTGCCACATTTTACTAACCCCAGAATAACAAAGCATTTTTTCCGTGGTTAAACGTCCAACACCACGCGCAGCACAAGCAAATGCTGGCCTGTCTTTTAATCTACAATTTTTTGTGGGTTTTGTAGACAAGTTAACAATGTCTGTTCGCGCTACACGGCCGTTTATGCTGATTTTTGCGCCATTTCTATGTGAGGCACGCGGATTGCCTAAGGAAAAGTAAACCCCGTTTTCCTTTTCCTAAACCCTAGAGAGAACCCCAATGGCCAATGTTACTTTCACTTCTCCCGCCATGCGTAAAGATGTCACCGTGTATGCCACCGCCGGTGATTGCCAAACCTTGCTTTCTGTAGCCAAGAAGAACCAGATCCCCATCCATTTCGAATGTGAAAACGGAGAGTGTGGTTCGTGTGCGGTGCAGGTGGATATTCTCGCCAATGCTCAGCCTATGGGTATGCACCTCACCGAGAAAGAAAAAACCATACTGCGTTTGGCCGGCAAGATCAGCCAGGAACAAATACAGCAGGCTGAATTAACTGACCTGCCGCCACCGTGGCGACTGGCGTGTCAGTTCATCGTGCGTAACGAAGATATTATGGTCAAATTCTGATCGGGACTTAGGCCCACCTGCCATGCCTGCCATTACTTTTCTGGACAGAACCCGCCTGGCGGCCATCCCACTCCAGGTGCATTGACACTGTGGTGATTCCACCTTGATGGAAATCATCATGGATTCAGGCTTGCCGCATGATTTCATCTGTGAAGAAGGGCATTGTGGCGGGTGTGTCGTCAAGGTAGTCACACTCAAAAAGCCGGGACAGAGTACATTGCCCATACATCTTGGAGATTTCGAGCGGGAAACCCTTTATGGCCTGGGCAAGTTATCCCGGCAACAGTACGCCTCACCCATACTGTCTGCCCATATTCCGCTCTGGCGATTGGCCTGCCAATACCGCCCGGAAGAAAACGACATCATCGTAGCTTTATAACCCCTTAAACGGAGAACCGAGATGAGCCAGGTAGCGAGCAAAATTCAGGACGTATTCAATGAACCGGGTTGCGATAAAAATCAGGGCAAGTCGGAAAAAGAGCGCAAGAAAGGGTGTACCAAGCAGTTACAACCAGGAGGGGCCGCCGGTGGTTGCGCCTTCGATGGAGCCAAAATCGCGCTGCAACCGGTCACCGATGTCGCCCATCTGGTACACGGCCCCATCGCCTGTGAAGGCAATTCCTGGGACAACCGGGGTTCGAAGTCCTCGGGTTCTTCACTGTGGCGCACCGGGTTCACCACCGACATCAACGAAACCGACGTGATTTTCGGCGGTGAAAAACGCCTGTACAAAAGCATCCGCGAGATTATCGAAAAGTACGATCCGAAAGCAGTGTTTGTCTACCAGACCTGCGTTCCGGCCATGATTGGCGATGACATAGGCGCGGTGTGCAAAACCGCTTCTGAAAAGTTTGGCAAACCGGTCATCCCGATTGATGCACCCGGATTTGTAGGCCCTAAAAATCTGGGCAACAAACTGGCCGGCGAAGCCTTGCTGGATCATGTGATCGGCACTCAGGAACCGGATCACCTCACCCCTTATGACATCAACATCATAGGCGAATACAACTTGTCGGGTGAGTTATGGCAGGTCAAACCACTGCTTGATGAATTGGGTATTCGCATACTGTGCTGCATTTCCGGTGATGCCCGTTATCAGGATGTGGCGTCTTCTCACCGGGCACGGGCCGCGATGATGGTGTGCTCCAAATCGCTCATCAACATCGCTCGTAAAATGGAAGAACGCTATAACATTCCGTTTTTTGAGGGATCGTTTTACGGCATTGAAGACACCAGCACAGCACTGCGCGAACTGGCCCGTCTGCTGGTGCAACGAGGCGCGCCCAGTGATCTGCTGGAACGCACCGAACACCTGATTGCCCGCGAAGAAGCCCGCGCCTATTCCGCTCTGGAACCCTACAAGGCCCGTCTGTCGGGCAAGCGGGTGTTGCTGATTACCGGCGGCGTCAAATCCTGGTCAGTTGTCTCCGCCTTGCAGGAAGCCGGGCTTGAAGTGGTAGGCACCAGCGTCAAAAAATCCACCGCTGAAGACAAGGAACGGATCAAGGAAATCATGGGGGAAGATGCCCACATGATTGACGATATGAGCCCGCGTGAGATGTACAAAATGCTCAAGGAAGCCGGCGCAGACATCATGCTGTCGGGCGGGCGTTCTCAGTTCATCGCCCTCAAGGCGCGTATGCCTTGGCTGGACATCAACCAGGAACGGCATCACGCATACATGGGTTATGTGGGAATGATCAAACTGGTGCAGGAAATCGAAAAATCACTTTATAACCCGGTGTGGGATCAGGTGCGCCTACCGGCCCCCTGGGACGAAATCACCTGGGAAGAACGTGCCCTGGCGGCCTGATCCTTACACCGAGTGGTCTAGTCATGGCTCAAGTCACCGTTTCTAAAAAATCCTGTACGGTCAATCCCCTCAAAATGAGCCAACCCATAGGCAGTGCCTTGGCGTTCATGGGGATAAAAAACTGTATGCCGCTGTTTCATGGCTCTCAAGGCTGTACCTCGTTCGGGCTGGTGTTGTTCGTCCGGCATTTTAAGGAAGCCATACCACTGCAAACCACGGCCATGAGTGAAGTGGCCACCGTTTTGGGCGGTTATGAAAATGTCGAACAAGCCATACTGACCATAGCCAACCGCCAGAAACCCTCACTCATAGGAATTTCTTCCACGGGTGTTACCGAAACCAAGGGCGATGATGTGGATGGATTTATTCGCTTGTTCCGTGCGAAGCACCCAGAGCATGAGCGACTGGCTCTGGTGTATGTCTCTACCCCTGATTTTCAAGGGGCGTTTCAAGACGGTTGGGCCAAAACCGTCACCCGCATCATTGACCACCTGGTGCCGGACACCCACACCGACACACGCCATCCTGAGCGCGTCACGCTACTGCCCGGAGCCTTCGTGACACCCGGCGACATCGACGAACTCCGTGACATCGCCGCCTGTTTTGGCCTGGAGCTTCTGGCTTTGCCGGATCTGTCGGGTTCTCTGGATGGACACATACCGGATGACTTCACCCCTACCACTTTAGGTGGCATTTCCCTGGATGAAATCGAAAGCCTGGGGCAATCCGCCCACACCATCGCCCTGGGTGAACAAATGCGGGAAGCCGCAACCCGCTTGCAGGAAAAAACCGGCGTAGCGTTTACCCTGTTCGATCGTCTGACGGGCCTGGAAGCCAACGACCGGTTCATCCGTTTGTGTGCCGAACTGAGTGGCCGACCGGTTCCTGTGAAAATCCGCCGCCAGCGCGGACAACTGGTAGATGCCATGCTGGATGGGCATTTCCACTTTGGCGGCAAGAAAGTAGCCCTGGGTGCCGAACCCGACCTTTTATGGTCGCTGGGGCAATGGTTTACCGAAATGGGAGCCGTGGTAACGGCCGCCGTCACCACCACCCACTCACCCCTGCTGGAACGTATGCCGACCGATGAAGTGCTGATCGGTGATCTGGAAGATCTGGAACAGCGAGCGGCAGGCTGTGATGTGCTGGTCACACATTCCCACGGACGTCAGGCCGCCGCCCGGTTGAACATTCCGTTTTATCGGGTCGGTATCCCCCAATTCGACCGACTCGGTGCGGCCCATCAAACCCTGGTCGGGTATCGGGGAACCCGCAACCTGATTTTTGAAATGGCCAACATGATGCTGGCCACTATCCACGAACCCACACCCGACACCTGGGCCGAAGTTGACTAATCTTCATGCGTGCTCGTCGTCGTCTTGGTGTGGTGAGACCCCAACCCCATCCTAATGAAGCGTTTTATCGCGGAGGTTCCATGAAAGTTGCTTTTTCCACTCAAGACCTGCAAAGGGTCGATGCCCATTTTGGTTGGGCCAAAAACATTGCCATTTACGAAATATCCGCCGAGGGCTATCGATTTCTGGAAGCCATTCAGTTTGAAGGTGATCTCAAAGAAGATGGCAATGAAGACAAACTGGCTCCCAAACTGGAAGCCATCAAAGACTGCACCATCCTGTACGTGGCCGCCATCGGCGGTTCGGGTGCGGCGCGGGTCGTCGCTTTGGGTATCCATCCCATGAAAGTGGCAGAGCCTGAATCCATAGTATCCCTGCTGGAAAAACTCCAGGTCGTACTCAGGGGAACACCGCCCCCCTGGTTACGCAAGGTACTGGCCAAAGACAAGCATGAGCGGAACTTTGATTTTGCAGAAGAGGCTGAATGATGACTGACACAACCCCTGAACCCACCGTTACCGATCCCATGCATTCGGTATTCATAAAAGAACTGGTCAAGCAATGGCGAGCAC
>JBPCSC010000107.1:0-2446 GCA_051007495.1 Methylococcaceae bacterium
CAACTTCGCTCATCACCATGGCATGAACCTCCGAAACTTCGTGGCCATTCAGTTGTTTGAAATACTGGCGCATCGCCAACCGAACACACTCACTTAAAGGAAGATCGGGTGATTCACCGCCTGCTGAGGCAGCACCAAGTACCATCATTTTATTTTTTTCAGCCATCATGCCGTCAAATGTACATAGTCGGGTTGAGACAGTGATCCTATGGCCACGAGTTGGTCGCGGGCCGTGCCCAGAGTGTTGAACCGGGCGGTGAAATCAGCGGGCCGTTTGAGGTAGTTCGTGTACCAGCCTACGTGTTTTCTGGCCAGGCGTATACCCTGCTCTTCCCCATAAAACGCATATAGGGATTCGAGGTGGTTGAGGATCGTAGAAAGCACTTCAGAATGCTCAGGTGCCCGTTGCAGGGCGTATTCCGGATGGAACCGGGCAATCATGGCCCTGAACAACCACGGTTGACCCAGAGCGGCGCGGCCTATCATGATGCCGTCCGCTCCGGTGGAAGCCAGTACTTGAGAGGCTTTTTCGGGCGTGTCGATGTCGCCATTGGCGATGACAGGAATGTGCACAGTGTTTTTTATGGCCCGGATTGTAAGGTATTCCGCCTGACCGGAAAAGTTACAGGCACGGGTACGCCCGTGTACCGCCAGGGCACGAATTCCAGATTCCTCGGCGATGCGGGCGATGCTTGGCCCATTACGGTGCTCCAGATCCCAACCCGTACGAATCTTCAGCGTCACCGGCACGGAAACGGCGTTGACCACCGCCTCCAGTATAGTCCCAACCAGCACCTCATCCCGGAGTAGAGCCGATCCAGCGGCCTTTTTGCACACCTTTTTGGCCGGACAACCCATGTTGATGTCGATGATGTCAGCCCCTCGATCCGCATTGATCCGTGCGGCTTCAGCCATATGCTGAGGATCATTTCCCAGAATCTGCACCGAACGGGGCGAAGGCTCCCCTTCAAGATTGAGGCGTTTCAGTGTTTTGTGATGCTGTCTCAAAGCCGGATTGGCCGAAATCATTTCTGATACGGCCAGATCGGCCCCGTATTGGCGACACAAAGCCCTGAACGGACGATCACTCACCCCGGCCATGGGGGCCAGTATCAAGCGATGGGGCAGTGAGTGAGAACCCAGAGTCAACATGGTCATGCCTAGCGTTAAGGGGGGGCGAAGTCTAGCCGCAAGCCAGTTCAGACGCAAAGTTCTGTCTTCAAGGCCAGGCTACGGGCGTATTTCGGTTGATCGTCAAAGCGGCCACGCGCTGGTCAATCAGGCGTTCCATAGCCGTAAATTCAGCACTATCAGCCGATTTAAACCGACCCTCAAAATCCGATGCGTCCAGGTGTTCCGGCAAATCACGGGTATCGGCCATAAATACCGACTCATCACTGCTTTGACTCAACACATGCTGGGCCAAACGCGCCGAAGCTTCAGAGGCTGTGGTGGTTTGGGCAAAAATCACTCCTGAGCGGTCGGCGGCCAGGTCTACGAAACTGAAGCCGCTGCCCCCGTGGGTATCGTTCAATTCCTTGGCCAAGCCCAGCATGCTGCTGAACTCATCTGAACCACTAAGGCTCAGTGATGCCGAGGCCAGAAAATGCTGGGCCGTATCAACCCGTCCTTTGAGCAAAACCCGTAGACGCGGCATATCCCATCCGTAGGCGGGCAATCCTCCGTTGACGTAGCCATTCAACACCCGGATGACGGCTGCATTTTCGGTGGTGGGCGGATTGTCTTGCAGCGAGCGACCTCTGGCCAACCCAAATAATGCGTGGACAAGGTGGCCCAACCGGACAAACCGGGTGTGGGTGCTGCGTGCCAGGGTTTTCTGCAATTCACGGTAATAAATTATGTCGCGCTCCTTGCTGACCAGGTTTTCCATCCAGTTTTCGGCCTGATCAAACCATTCCTTGTTCCAGCGGATAGTCAGATGGAGCGCGTCTTCTTCTACACGCACATCGGTTACACGCTGTTCCGAGAAGCGCAGATAAGGCTCGATATCAGCCATTCTGGCCACAGGTTTCAGGAATTCGATGGCCCAAAGGGCAGGCAGACCCAGATGACCTAATCGTAAGCGGGCCGAGGCTAGAGGCTCGGAACTACTCACCAGAACCAAACGGGCATTGAGGAACACCGGCATTCCTTGAACCAGCCTGAGTGACAACGCGCAGGTCATCTCGGGGGCTGAATGAGTGCTACACCGCACTCGGCCATCGCTCTGACGACGCGCCAATAGCAGGGCGGCCATGGTTTCGATGTCGCGGGTGGACAGCACCAGTTGCCTGGCTTCGGGGTTCTGGGTATCGGCACGCGCAATCTGGCGCAACAAGCGATGAGGCGTACCCAAAAACTCAGGCTCTGCCGTGGCGGTTCGCTCCAGATCGGGATGGGTATCCAGAATCACTCCGGCCAGCAGCAAAAACACCAAAACTGCGGC
>JBPCSC010000108.1:0-13214 GCA_051007495.1 Methylococcaceae bacterium
CCACCGTTCCGCACGGCTGATTTCGATATACTGTACGGAGAAGGCGTGTCGTATGAAGGTGAACTGGTTGATCTGGGTGTGCAATATGAAGTAGTGCAGAAATCCGGTTCCTGGTACAGTTTTTCTGGCGACAAGATTGGTCAGGGCAAGGATAATGTACGCAATTATTTGAAAGAACACCCCGACATGGCTGCCATTATTGACCAGAAAATTCGGGAGAAAGCCTTTACCGGGGCAGCTGCAGTCGGTTCACAGGATGCCGCTTCAAAAACTGACAAATCATCTAAAGCTGAAGTCATTGAGGATCTCGGATTCTGAACCGGGATGATGATCAGCAAAGCCAGGTACTGTCAGCCAGTCTGCGTTACCTGGCCCAGCGTGAACACAGTCGATTGGAACTCGCTATCAAGGTGGCGAGAAAGGATTTTCCGGAGGACTTGATTGATGCGGTACTGGATGAACTCAGCAATCAAGGTTTGCAAAGCGATCTCCGTTATGCGGAAGCCTATGTCCGATCCCGCGCAAGTAAGGGTTACGGTTGCCGTCGCATTATTGAGGAGTTAAAACAAAGAGGCATAGAACGGGATGCGTTGCCCGATTTTTCAGAGTACGATTGGGATCATTCCATCGTCAATGTTTACACCAAAAAATACGGAAACCTGCTACCACGCATTCCTGCCGAACGCGCCAGACGCGAAAATTTCCTGAGGATGAGAGGCTTTTCATCCGATGAGATTCGTCAACTGTTCCGCTCCATGACTCAGACCGACGACCACCACGACTGATAACCCCGGGTTTTACCTTATGACCAGTGCAGAACTGCGCTCACTTTTTCTCCAATTTTTCGAAGAACGCGGACATCAAATCGTTCCGTCCAGTTCTCTTATTCCTGCTAACGACCCTACGCTATTGTTTACCAATGCCGGTATGGTTCAGTTCAAGGATGTTTTTCTGGGGCGAGAAGAGCGTCCTTACACGCGGGCGGCTTCCTCTCAACGTTGCGTACGGGCCGGTGGCAAGCACAATGACCTGGAAAACGTAGGCTACACGGCGCGTCACCATACCTTTTTCGAGATGCTGGGTAATTTCAGCTTTGGTGATTACTTCAAGCGTGAAGCCATAGGCTACGCATGGGAGTTTCTGACGGGTGTGCTGGAATTGCCGCCTGAGCGGCTGTGGATCACAGTTTACGATCAAGACCATGAAGCGGAGCGCATCTGGCTTGAGGAGATGGGTGTTTCGCCCGAGCGATTCTCCAGGATAGGTACGAAGGATAACTTCTGGAGTATGGGAGACACCGGGCCGTGCGGGCCGTGCAGTGAGATTTTCTACGATCATGGTGCGGAAATTCCAGGAGGCCCGCCGGGTTCTCCTGATGAAGACGGTGACCGCTACATCGAAATCTGGAACCTGGTTTTCATGCAGTATGATCGGGCCGCTGACGGGACACTAACCCCCTTGCCCAAACCGTCAGTCGACACCGGCATGGGTTTGGAACGCATCGCAGCCGTTGTACAGCACGTACACAGTAATTATGAAATTGATCTGTTTGGTACGCTGGTTCAAGCCGGAGCGGACATCGCCGGTTTGGCGAGTACCGATTCCAGTTCATTACGGGTGTTGGCTGATCACATCCGCTCTACAGCATTTCTTATCGTCGATGGTGTGATCCCTTCCAATGAAGGGCGAGGCTATGTGTTGCGGCGCATTATCCGCCGCGCCATTCGTCACGGATACAAACTGGGCATACGAGACATCTTCTTCTACCGTCTGGCCGCGCCCTTGTGTGTTGCCATGGGTGTGGCCTATCCCGAATTGTTGAATGCCCGCACCCTTGTAGAGCAGGTTCTAAATAAGGAAGAAGAACGATTTGCCGAGACGCTGGAACAGGGCATGAAAATTCTTGATGCCTGCCTGAAACAGCTAGACGGAAACACAGTACCCGGCGATACGGTATTTCAACTCTACGATACGTATGGGTTTCCGGTTGATTTGACCGCCGATATCGCCCGTGAGCAGGGTTTATCGGTCGATATGGAGGGCTTTGAACGTGATATGCAGGCTCAACGGAAGAGGGCTCGATCGGCCAGTCATTTTTCTGTGGAGTACACCAAGGACTTAAGCGTAGAGGCTTCGTGCACCTTCACAGGCTATGAACACTTGAACGGGGATGCCACCGTGCTGGCCATGCTTTCGGGCGGGTTGCCGGTAGACACATTAAAAACTGATGCCGAAGCGGTGATTGTGCTGCAACAAACCCCTTTCTACGCCGAATCCGGCGGACAGATTGGAGATCAAGGGGTGCTGATTTTTCCGACGGGCACGTTTGAAGTTCTCGACACGCGTAAACAAGGCCACGACACCATACTTCACATAGGTCGGGTCAGGGACGGACATCTCACCGGCACTCAATGCCGCGCCATTGTGGATACGGCAGCACGTACCGCCACCGCACTGAATCACTCTGCGACTCACTTGCTGCACTCAGCACTCCGTTTGGTGTTGGGCGGTCATGTCGTCCAGAAAGGATCTCTGGTTAATCCTGAACGCTTGCGTTTCGATTTTTCTCACTTTGAACCAATCAGAATCGAACAACTGGAACAGATTGAACGTTTGGTCAATGAGCAGATAAGGGCCAATTACTCGGTCGATGTCACTTTGGCATCCAAGGATGAGGCGGTGCAGATGGGCGCGATGGCCTTGTTCGGTGAGAAATACGGCGATGTGGTTCGAGTTTTGAAGATGGGAGATTTTTCCACAGAACTGTGCGGGGGGACTCATGCCACCCGGGTTGGGGATATTGGTTTTTTCAAGATCATCAGCGAAACCGGCGTGGCAGCCGGTGTTCGCCGTATTGAGGGCGTGACGGGTGAAAATGCCTATGATTGGGTCAAGGCCGGCGAATCCTTGCTACAGAATTTGGCCGAACGACTCAAATCAGGTCGGGATACTCTGGATGAAAAAGTTCAACAATTACTGGACAAAAATCGCACATTAGAGAAGGAGCTTGAACGTCTCAAGGGTAAAATGGCTAGCTCAACGGGGGATGACCTAACTGCAAAGGCCATAGAGGTTAACGGTGTAAAGGTACTCGCAGCCCGAATCGACGAAGCCGACCCCAAAACACTAAGAGTTTTGGTTGACCAACTCAGGAACAAACTGGGGAGTGCGGCTGTTGTGCTGGGTTCTGTCAGCGACGGGCGGGTTAACCTTATTGCGGGTGTGACCCAAGATCAAACTCGCATCATCAAAGCTGGGGAATTGGTCAATGCCGTTGCCGTACAGGTAGGCGGGAAGGGGGGTGGACGTCCCGATATGGCCCAGGCCGGTGGAACTGAACCCGCCCGGCTTGATGAAGCTTTGAACAGCGTTGTGGACTGGGTGCGACAACATTTTGGACAATTATGACTTTATACGTACATAAATATGGTGGTACCTCGGTAGGTACTGTCGATCGTATCCGTCATGTGGCGGACAATATCATTCGTGCCCGGGACAGGGGCGAACGACTGGTGGTGGTGGTTTCGGCCATGAGTGGAGAAACCAACCGGCTGGTGACTATGGCTCAAGCCATACAGGATCGACCCGACCCCCGCGAAATGGACGTGCTGCTCTCCACCGGTGAGCAAGTCACTATCGCGTTACTCAGTATGGCCTTGCAGCAGAGGGGATGCCCTGCGCGTTCATACACTGGTGGGCAGGTTAAAATCCTGACGGATACCGCTCACACCAAGGCACGCATCATGGACATCAACACGGAAAGAATGCTGTCCGACCTCGAACAAGGCCGGGTGGTAGTGGTGGCGGGTTTTCAAGGCGTAAGCTCGGCGGGAGACATCACCACCTTAGGGCGAGGTGGATCGGACACCACGGCGGTTGCACTGGCCGCTGCACTAAAGGCCAAAGAATGCCTGATTTATACGGATGTCGATGGTGTCTATACCACTGATCCCCGGGTGGAACCCAAAGCCAGACGGCTAAATCGCATCACTTTTGAAGAAATGCTGGAATTGGCCAGTCTCGGTTCCAAAGTACTGCAAATTCGTTCAGTCGAGTTTGCTGGTAAATACAATGTGCCTCTCAGGGTGCTATCAAGTTTTGTAGAGGGTAGCGGTACCCTTATCAGTTATGAGGAAGAAGAGAACGTGGAAAAACCATTGATCTCAGGCATTGCGTTCAACCGTGATGAAGCCAAGTTGACAATACTGGGTGTTCCGGATCGTCCCGGAAATGCCTATAAGATTTTAGGACCTATTGCCGAGGCCAACATAGAAGTGGACATGATTGTTCAGAATGTGGCCGCAGATGCTACTACCGATTTCACCTTTACTGTGCACAGGGGGGAGTACAGAAAGGCGCTCGAAATTCTGAATCGTCTTTGTGAGGATATGGGTGCGAGGGAGGTGACCAGCGACGATACCATCGTCAAAGTGTCGTTGGTGGGGGTCGGTATGCGCTCACATGCGGGTGTCGCCAGCCAGATGTTCGGTGCGTTGGCCAGAGAAGGAATCAACATTCAAATGATATCCACCTCCGAAATCAAGATTTCTGTGGTGCTCAACGAAAAATACATGGAACTGGCCGTGCGAACCTTGCACGAGGCGTTCAAGCTGGATAAAGGCTAAAAAAAACCCGTTTGAGGGGTAAACAAAACGGTCATCTTGTTATAGAATAGTTCTCTTTCGGTTGGCTATGCACCGTTCAATCGGTGCTTTTGACAGGTTCTGAGTAACCTAAAAGGAAAGTTTTATGCTGATATTGACTAGAAGAGTGGGGGAAACCCTGATGATCGGGGATGACGTAACTGTCACCGTCCTCGGTGTAAAAGGCAATCAGGTGCGTATCGGTGTTAACGCGCCTAAAGAAGTTTCGGTACATAGGGAAGAAATTTACGAGCGCATCAAGCGCGAACAAAGCGGTCAGTTTGCAGATAAGCCGGTTGAATCTGAAGACTGATTCCTTTTACCTCTTGAGAAAGAGTAAGTTGGAGAGATGGCCGAGAGGCTGAAGGCGCTCCCCTGCTAAGGGAGTATAGGGCTTATCACTCTATCGAGGGTTCGAATCCCTCTCTCTCCGCCACAAGATATGGAAAACTAAATCAATAATTATTGTTTTCCATCTGTTATTGGCAGTGCCTAACCGCCTGTCACATAGAAGCCATCGGTAGCTCGGCCCGGGTTACCGCTGGTTTTTTCTTTTTGCAAGCGAGCATATTTTCGGATTTTCAGAGGAATCATTAATTTTATGGTGACGATACGCTTATCCAGGGGCGGAGCAAAAAAACGGCCCTTTTACCATGTTGTAGTCACGGACAGTCGTTCCAAGCGGGATGGACGTTATATTGAACGCGTGGGTTTTTTTAATCCAGTTGCATCAGGTCGTGAGGAACGCTTACGACTGGACGATGCCCGCATTGAATACTGGTTAGGGCATGGAGCGCAGACATCTGGTCGGGTGGGTTCCTTGATTAAGGAATCCCGCGACTCGGCTGCCCCGCTCGAATCCTGATGTATCTTCGCTACCCGTGAGTTCGGGTGGTTTTGCTTCAGGCTCCACTGTCATCGTAGGGGTGGTTCAAGCTCCTTTCGGTGTCAAAGGCTGGGTCAAGCTGCGTTCTTACACCGATCCTATAGACAATATCTTCAAGTATTCCCCGTGGATATATCTCGTTGATACTGGCGATCAGCGGATACTGTGCGAGGGAAGAAGAAATGGTGATGGTCTGGTGGCTCGGTTCAAAGGCATTGAAGACCGGGATGCAGCAGTCTTGATACGGGGCAAACCAGTATACGCTGACAGATCCAGCTTTCCGCAGCCCGCGCCTGGTGAATATTACTGGGCTGATCTAATCGGTTTAACGGTTACTAATACTCAGGATATTGGCTTGGGTATCGTATCCGACATGATGTCTACGGGTGCTCATGATGTCATGATTGTGACCGGAAATCGGGAACGACTCATCCCGTTCGTGAAAGACCATTATGTGAAGGAAGTCAATCTGGATGCCGGGTACATTCTGGTTGATTGGGATGAGGAATTCTGACCCGGTGCGATTCGACGTGGTGACCCTGTTTCCTGAAATCGTCGCGCAGGCCGCTTACTGCGGAGTTACGGGGCGTGCATTTGAAACAGGACGTGCGACACTGAAATTGTGGAATCCTAGAGATTACACCTCTGATCGACACCGTACCGTGGATGATCGGCCTTATGGTGGTGGTCCTGGCATGGTGATGAAGGTCGAACCCTTACGTGCAGCCATTTTGGCAGCACGTAAGGATGATACCAAGCCGCCATTGACGGTGTTTATGTCTCCACAGGGTCGAGTACTCAATCAGGAAGCGGTAATCCGATTTTCCAGTCTGGATCGATTAATTTTGGTTGCGGGTCGTTATGAAGGTATAGATGAGCGACTGATTGACCTTGAAATTGATGAAGAATGGTCGATTGGTGACTACGTTCTGAGTGGTGGAGAATTACCCGCGTTAGTATTAATGGATGCCGTGCTCCGTATGTTGCCCGGCGTGCTGGGGCATGATGATTCAGCCCGTCAGGATTCTCACATGGAAGGGTTGCTTGATTACCCGCACTATACCCGTCCTGAACAGGTTGATGGCTTAGGTATTCCTGACATATTGCAAAGCGGTCATCACGAAGCGATTCGGCTTTGGCGACTTAAACAATCTCTGGGAAGAACCTGGTTAAGGCGACCTGACTTACTGGAAAAACTTGATCTGGACCAGCAACAGAAACGGCTTTTGGATGAATATGCCCGGGAATTCTCGGGAACCCGCGAATAAAAGGGCGGTTTTAATACCGTCAACTTTTGACCCAACTACTATTCCGTAACGCGGTGCGTTAAAGGGGAAAGTAATTTTAATATGATTAGACGTGCAGTGGAGAAAAGCCCATGACCAACATAATTCAGGAACTCGAAAACGAATGGATGAGCCAAAAGAACATACCCCCCTTTGCGCCGGGTGATACCGTTATCGTGCAGGTTAAAGTAAAGGAAGGCAGTCGTGAACGTTTGCAGGCCTTCGAGGGTGTCGTTATTGCCAAGCGCAATCGCGGGTACAACTCGGCATTTACCGTGCGTAAAATGTCTCACGGCGAAGGTGTAGAGCGAGTTTTCCAAACCTACAGCCCGCAAGTACAGGAGATCCAGATTAAGCGTCGTGGCGATGTACGCCGTGCCAAGCTGTATTATCTGCGTAACCTGACCGGTAAAGCTGCTCGCATCAAGGAAAAAATTTGATGTAATAGCGTGCAAAATCAGCCGTTAAGTAAAGAAAGGGTAGTGTCACACTACCCTTTTTTATTGCGCGGTGTTCATGAACTTTCTGCCACAAAAATAGCCCTGACCGGAGCCGGCAGGCACTCCACAGTAAGTTCGGGGTGATCGGGATTAAGACTGGCCTCCAACGACTCAAACCGCATCCATTCAGTAGTACGTTGTTCCGTTGTACGAGTAGGCGTGACATCCACGCAGCGGATGTGCTTATAGCCACAGCGTGATAGCCAGTTCTCCAGTGTAGAACAACTGGGTATAAACCAGATATTTCTCATGCGAGCGTAGCGGTCAGGTGGAAGCAGCGTGTATCCCAAACCCCCTTCCACAACCAGGGTTTCCAGCACCAATTCTCCTCCGGGTTTGAGTGATCCTTTAAGCTCCAGCAAATGATCCAGGGGAGATCGTCGATGGTACAGCACCCCCATGGAAAAAACCGTATCGAAAGCCCGTAGCCCAAGGGGAATGTCTTCCACGCCTACAGGCAACACATAAGCGGGTTTATCTCCCATATAGTGTTTAATGGCCAGAAATTGCGTAACACTCAGCAGGGTAGGATCGACTCCCAATGCCAGACGGGCACCGGATCCCAGCATACACCACAGGTGAAATCCGTTGCCGCAGCCCACATCCAGCACCCATTTGTTTTCCAGGCTTCTGATGTGCGGAGCCAATCGCTCCCATTTCCAATCAGAACGCCATTCCGTGTCTATCTGCAGACCGTGTATATGATATGGGCCTTTACGCCAAGGGTGCAGTCCCATAAGCAAAGCTTTCAGCGTGATCAGATCGCCACTGTATCCGTTTACACCCAGTTGACTCGCTTCCAGGCACACCTCCAAAGCAGGCCAAGTGGGCAGTTGCTCCAAAACCCGCTTCCAGTTCGGCCAGTCACCGTGATGTTCCGCTGAGAATGCCTGTTGGATTTGGGCCGGTAAAGTGCCCAGCCAAGGTCGCAAGGCATTACGTTCCATGTCAGCCAGCAAGGGGGCGTATTCTCTGGAAATGATGTGTGAAGAATGGAATGCCATAAGCGTATAACCCTGCTAATTGCCCCGGCCAGTCAACTGAACATTCTCGGTCAGTAACCACCGTTCCAGAGCCTCTTCGGCCATGCTTCTTGCTCGACCTGCCATTCGGTTGAGATGGGCGTGCAGCACGGCATCTTCGAGATTGCGGTTTTCGCAGTCGGCACTGTACGCCTCAAATGCCGCCAGCCTTTGGATTAAATCCACCAAATGCAAAGGACATTCACAGCGTACCCGGTCGGACAGCATGGTCACGGCTGAAAGATGTTCGCTACTGAAGCGACGAGCGGGAATAGGGGCTTCCTCAGTGATGACTGCCCACGGGTTATGTTTCAGGCTGGGCATCGAACTATCTTGATTCACAGCCAAGCGGCAAGCCTGTTCCAGGCTTTCAGCCGTCACCGGAGTGCGCAAAGCCACCATGCCTTGCTGGTGGAGTCGCTCCAGCACACGGCTAGGGGCGTAGGTATACACCACGACCATAGACACGGCCCCCGACTTCTGCATCAAATCGAGACATTTGATTTCCGTATCGCCGTGCAGAGAGGGACATTGTACGACTAACACATCGACTGGCCGACGGTATGCGGCTTGCTCAAAATCGGCGTACACCGAGTGAGTTCCGATGATGTCCAACTGGTTAAACTGCTCTGTCCAGGCACTGACTTGATAAGGAAGTTCGTCGCCGTAGACCAGCACATGGATTTTGCTCTCGGTTTCCATACCGAAGTCACCTGATGGTTCCTGCATATCAGCGTGAATCTGTAGGCGTTCGTTCAGGGCATCCAGCGGCAAGCGAGCCACCGAACCGATGGAATGTCCTAAATCAACCAGGTTTTTGAACAGACGCAGACGTGCTATGTCAGATGCAGTGTACCGGCGTTTGTTGTCGGCGGTACGTTTGGGCATCACAGCATCATAACGACGTTCCCACATTCTCAGGGTATCCACCGGTATGCCGGTCATGCGGGATGCTGTGTTAATGCCAAAAGTAGGTTCTTCCTCTTCGACTACGGTCATGGTGCGCACACTAAAAAAGCTGATGTCCACCTATTTATAAGGGATATACCAGCAGTTGTCCATAACAAAATCTTGACAGAGGATCAGGGTCTTGTGGTAATGTTACCGTCACGTGGGCTAGGGCAAGACGAGCGCTCTTCAACCCAGGTCAAAATAAAGACAGTCGGGATAGACCGACAAACATCCGGCCGCTACGCGGTCATCGCCATCATTATCCGGTATCCGTATCGGTATTACTCGCGGAGAAGATAGATGAAAGACACACTTAAAAATCTATTGCCCTGGGTCGCGCTATTTCTGGCTCTGACCTTTGCCTTTAATCATTTCGGTGGACGTACGCAAGTCAACCCGTCCATCTCCTATTCCAACTTCATAGCAGCCCTTAATCAGGGCAATGTCAAACAAGTCAGCATAGATGGAAACACGATAACGGGACTTTTTGGCGATGGTGATCGTTTCACCACGTATGACCCAGGTGACCCGCATCTGGTCGATGATCTACTGAAAAATCATGTGGACATCAAAGTTCTACCTCCGGAACGTCCTTCTTTCCTCATGCAGATTTTGATTTCATGGTTCCCGATGCTGTTGCTCATTGGGGTGTGGATTTTCTTCGCTCGCCGTATGCAAGGCGGTGGAATGGGTGGCGGTGGTGCTATGTCTTTTGGCAAAAGCAAAGCACGGTTGATAGAAGAAGACCAAGTCAAGGTATGTTTCGCTGATGTGGCAGGGGCCGAGGAAGCGAAAGAAGATGTACAGGAAATGGTCGATTTTCTCAAAGACCCGCGCAAATTCGAAGCATTAGGTGGCAAGATTCCACGCGGTGCATTGATGGTAGGCCCTCCGGGAACAGGAAAGACCTTGCTCGCTCGTGCCATCGCAGGCGAAGCCAAGGTGCCATTCTTCTCAATATCCGGTTCTGATTTTGTTGAAATGTTTGTCGGCGTGGGCGCGTCTCGCGTACGCAGCATGTTTGAAGAAGCCAAAAAACGCGCACCCTGCATTATATTCATAGACGAAATAGACGCAGTGGGTCGGCAACGCGGCGCAGGTTTGGGAGGCGGTCACGATGAACGTGAGCAAACACTGAATCAGTTATTGGTTGAAATGGATGGATTTACCGGCAATGAAGGCGTCATCGTCATAGCGGCCACTAACCGTCCTGATGTGCTGGATTCGGCTTTACTGCGTCCTGGCCGGTTTGACAGACAAGTGGTAGTAGGTTTGCCTGACGTGCGTGGACGTGAGCAAATACTAAAAGTACACATGAAGCGTATCCCTCAAGCGGATAATGTTGAGGTTGAATATCTGGCACGGGGAACTCCGGGATTTTCTGGTGCCGATTTGGCCAATCTGGTCAACGAGGCCGCATTGTTCGCAGCACGTACTAACAAGCGCGTGGTTGAGATGATCGACTTCGAGAAAGCCAAAGACAAAATAATCATGGGAGCAGAACGCAAATCCATGGTGATGTCTGATGACGAAAAAGCATTGACCGCCTATCACGAAGCCGGACATGCCATAGTTGGTCGTTTAGTGCCCGAACATGATCCTGTGTACAAAGTCAGCATCATTCCAAGAGGACGTGCATTGGGTGTGACCATGTTCCTCCCTGAACGCGATCAGTACAGTGCCAGCAAGCAAAAACTGGAAAGCCAGATCTCAAGCTTGTTTGGTGGGCGTATCGCTGAGGAACTGATCTTTGGGCGTGAAAAAGTGACTACCGGTGCTCAGAATGACATCGAAAGAGCGACCAGTCTGTCACGTAACATGATTACCCGTTGGGGGTTTTCAGAGCGTATGGGGCCTTTAGCGTATAGCGAGGAAGAAGGGGAAGTATTTTTGGGGCGCTCAGTGACTCGTCACAAGGCGGTTTCAGAATCCACCTCACATGCTATAGACGAAGAAATTCGTGCCTTGATCGACAAGAATTATCAGCGTGCTGAATCCATACTCAAAGATCGAATGGATATTCTGCATTTGATGGCTGAAGCGTTGATCAAATACGAAACCATAGACCGGTTCCAGATTGATGAAATAATGGACGGCAAAACCCCAAGCCCACCGGCAAGCTGGAATGATAAGCCACCTACGGCCCCCACCATGACCGAAACGAGCGACAAACCCGAAAAACGTCATGGACGGACACCCAGCATAGGCAAGACGGCTGATTTACACTAAACCCTAAGCCCAAGCACAAAAAAACCCCTCGTCGGATTATTCCGCGAGGGGTTTTTTATTTCACTTAACCAGTTCTATATCCAGACTGCTAATGGCCTTAAACAGGGTAAATGCGGCGATGGTCACGTCGGCGTCTGCTGAGACGGCATCACTTTCGGCGTTAATCAAGCTGGTTTCACCGGTTAAGACATCAATCAATGAACGGTGACCGAGTTGCCGTTCTTCTCGTGCCAACCGCAAGAATTCCGAAGCGATTCTGGCCTGATTTTTCAGTTGTTCCGCATTGCGCATGGCCGTATGTAGGGCTTGCCAGGCATTGCGAATTTCTTCCTCTACTTTGAGTACAGTATCCTGCAGACGATAGTCTGACGCTATCGCTGAGCTTTGGGCGGCATCTATTGAGTGAATCTGAGTGAGTCCTAAGTTGAAACTGTAGGTCGCTTCGACCTTGGCCAGATAATTGTCCCATTGCCCCTTGATGCCATTGGCATTGTTTCTGAAGTTACCTTGGCCGACCATCTTGATTTCTGGGAATAGCCCGGAACTGCGCACCCGATTGACTTCAGTATGAGCGATTTGTGAGGTGATCTTGGCTGTGCGCAGGTCATAGTTGCGTTCATGAGCCATCTCAAGAGCCGCCTCCAGGCTGGTCGGCAATAACGCCATGGGGGCTTTGATTTCAGTAATTTCTTGGGGTGGAGATTGGCTGAACACATTGCGATAACGGTTTTCAGCCGATAACAACGCCCCTTCTCCTCTGATTTGACGGGCCAAAGCCCCGGCTAACTGACTTTTGGCTTGCAATACGTCCGTGGGCAAACCACTGCCTAATTCCACTTTGTCTTCTTCCATGCCGGTTTGCTTGCGTATGTTGTCCACGTTCTTTTGAGCAAACTCCAGGGTTCTGTACGCTTTGAACAGGTTGATATAAGCCGTCAATCCTTCCAGTAACAAGCCTTGACGTTCAGTTTCATACGCGACATGAGACTTCTGTAACGATAGATCTGCTTTTTTGATGGCCGAGTTGGTGGCTCCAAAATTCCATAGTAATTGGTCGAGGGTGAAATCGTTCGAGTTGGGATTGAATTTCGCACCGGCCCGGTCTTCGTAGCCGTAATTGACGGTAGCTTTGACATTGGGATACCAACCGCCTTTAGCCCCGCTTAGAGAGGACTCACCCGCCGATACATCGGATCGGGCCGCTACGATTCTCCGGTGAGATTCCAGCAAACCCCGCAACTCTTCTTGATAACTGCCTGGGGACAACTCGACAGGTCTGGATTCCTTCTGCCTGGCTTCTAGGGGAGCGGTTTCCCGGACTCTGGTTTCGACGGGTGGGGTTTCCTTTTGCCTGACTTCAACGGGAGCGGTTTCCCGGACTCTGGTTTCGACGGGCGGGGTTTCTCTGAGCCTTGAGGCGATTTTTTTTACCGGCGGTTTTGTCGAGTTAGCCGGGGCTAATTCATTGATTTGGGGGGGGAATTCCAGCTCCGAAGTAGCAGAACAGACATCGCTGGCAGAGGCCAGTAACCATAGTATGAAAAATCTGGAATAAGAAATCACGGAATTGAATGCCAACGCAAAGGTATTAGGAATTAACGTTCCTCTAGGGCGAACCGCATGGCACTAGACCAGGGTCCCAGCAAATACTCTCCCACTTTCCGGGTGCCCGTTCGTATGCTGCAAAGAACCTGCAT
>JBPCSC010000109.1:0-1632 GCA_051007495.1 Methylococcaceae bacterium
TGATGAGGGGAGATGTGATGGTGCGCCGGGGCTTGATGGGTGTCAAGCATTTAGCCCGCGTTGGGCGGTGCGAACCCCAACCATTCCATGCAATATCGCACACATGAAGTGCCTGTCCTTTTGTTATTGGATTGCTGATAATTTTCATCGTGCCAGTATATCTCAAATTGAGATAAGCAGAAGCGAGTCAATTGTAGGATGCGGTAAGCGGCAGCGCACTGCATCAAATCCGCCGGGTGCGACGCGGATGTAAACCGGGGCAGTGACCGGCGCGTTTTTTAATCGACAGTGGCGACGGCAGACTTGCCATCAGTGGCCCTGGATTTCGCCGTTCCCTGGCGGAATGACGAGAGTGGTGGGAATGACGGACAGATGAGGTGATGCAATGGAGGGTTTCGGTTATTACACCTGGGTTAATAGGTTAAGGCGGGTTATCTAACCGTAGTGATTGAGGTTCGTTACTATGGGGGAGGATACAAATTTTAACCTCGCAGGTAACTGATTATCTACAAGGAATTTCATGCCACTTTCAAGACGGCATGGTCGGTTTGTCTGGCGGCATAGTGAAGAGCAGCCAATATATCTTCCTTTTCAATAGGATAATCTTCCAGTATTTCTTCAATGGAAGCCCCTGCGGCTAAAAGTTCGAGAATATCGCAAACGCGCAAGCGAGTACCACGTATGCAAGGCCGTGCGCCACATTGCTCAGGGTTGAGCGTGATTCGATCAAGATAATTTTTGTCGGTCATGTTGAATACTTCACGCACGTTATAGGCATTGGCCAAAATTCTCCAGGGTATTTGTATTTATGAACGGAGCTTGCTCTTCAAACCCAAGAAAATCCAATTTAAACTCAACCCGGCGCATTTCCGCTTCGGTTTTCCCTTGCCCATTATTGAAACTATAGCCACCTACCAGAAACAAATCACGCACCATCTGTTTATCGGCGATGGATAACGGTATTTCATTTAGCAGGCATTGAGCAATACTTTCTCTGGCAAAGTAATCAGCATCGCCGCACCAATGGCAAATTGCGCGGGGTCAGTTTTGGCTTTTGCCAGCAGCGAGGGGGCGAAATGCTGAATGTCGTTAATCAGGCTCGTCAATATCACATAACAACCCAAAAACAGGAAAAGCAAGGCGGCAACCACATTGATAACGACACGCGGATTGGAGCTGATCGGTATTCCAGGCCAGTCGCTGATCGCTGATATGATCGGAACCGAAACCGGCATACCGAGGGCGGTCATGGCGGGGACCCACGCCTGAACCTCTGCCACCTGCCTTTGACCGCGAAATGGACTTTGCGTATGTGATCCGGGATCGGCATCGGGAGATTCATCAGCCGCATCAGCGAGCAGGCGAATCTCTCCCAGAACAAAGCGGATGTCCTTTTATTTCGGGCGACAAACCCGATCGGCCAAGGAAAACGTGAGGCTGTGCAATTTCACGGGACAGGATACTGTACCGCTCGTGGGGCTTATGCTAATTTATGCCCTCCCATGAAATGACCGAACTGGAAATATAGTTTTATACCTATGCGGCCTCTGACATACCTGCAAAAAGCTGGACAAAATCACCTGATTTCCACCAGCATTTTTCTCGCAACTCGCAACTCGCAACTCGCAACTC
>JBPCSC010000110.1:0-1820 GCA_051007495.1 Methylococcaceae bacterium
AAGCTCTATTGTTTCCAATGTTAAATTGCTGACAGACGGAAAGGCGAGCTTAGCCGTGGCAGATGATGAATTGATGGGTGTGGCAGCCGTCGTTGTGGTGCTAGCTGCGGATGATGAAGTATTACAAAAGCAAATGACCACAGTAGGAGAATAATGATGCAACTGGATGAATTGGATCACAAAGCCACAACAGCCTTCGAAGGTTATGTGGTACGCAAGGATCTCGTCCGTACTTTCAGCCGACAATTTCCAGTGCCGACTTATGTCGTTGAGTTTTTGCTTGGCCGTTATTGCGCGACGACGGACGAAACTGAAATTCAGGAAGGTCTGGACATCGTGCAGCGACAACTGGGCTCGCGGACGGTCAAGGCCGGTGAAGAAGAGCTGTTCAAGGCTCGAGCACGCGAATCGGGTTCCGTGAAAATCATCGACATTATCACGGCTCGATTGGACGCAAGGACTGATTCATATCTTGCCAGCTTGCCGAGTTTGCGGTTAAACGACGTCAGGCTGTCGCCGGAAATGGTGAAGGATAATGAGCGTATGTTGACCGGTGGTTTTTATGCCGAGGTTACTTTGGGTTACGACGCTTCGATAGCTCAAGAAAAAGGCGGAAGACCTTTCGGTGTGGAGGCTTTACGCGCCATTCAACTCTCTAAGCTCGAAGTTTTGGAGGTGCTGTCGTCCCGTCGAAATCAGTTTACATCCAACGAGTGGCGTGACTTTTTACTGCGGAGTGTGGGGTTTGAGCCTGGGACTCTGTCTGATCGTGCTAAGGATGCGTTGCTTCTACGCATGTTGCCCTTCGTCGAACGCAACTACAACCTGGTGGAATTAGGTCCACGCGGGACAGGTAAATCCCATTTGTTTCAACAAGTCTCGCCCTACGCACATCTTATATCGGGCGGTAAGGCGACGGTGGCAAGGATGTTTGTTAACAATGCCAGTGGACAGCGCGGATTAGTTTGCCAATACGACGTGGTCTGTTTTGATGAGGTATCTGGCGTGTCTTTCGATCAGAAAGATGGCGTTAACATCATGAAGGGGTACATGGAGAGCGGCGAGTTTTCCAGAGGCAAGGAAAGTATTAGGGCAGACGGCTCGATCGTGCTCGTGGGTAACTTTGACGTTGATGTTGAGCATCAGCAGCGGATTGGTCATTTGTTGGGACCATTGCCGCCAGAAATGCGCAATGACACAGCCTTTATGGACCGTATTCACTGCTTCCTGCCTGGCTGGGATGTGCCAAAAATGAATCCTGGGCTGTTTACCGATCACTTCGGCTTGGTCAGCGATTTTCTATCCGAGTGCTTTACCCAACTGCGTAATCAAAGCCGTGTGTCGACATTACAGGGGCGAGTGTACTGGGGCGGTGCGCTTTCTGGGCGTGATCTCAATGGTGTAAACAAGACAGTTAGTGGGCTGCTCAAGCTACTTTATCCTGATTCAGAGACACCTGTTAACGACGAAGATCTGGAGTGGGCTGTGCGTTTGGCTTTAGAAGTGCGTCGACGGGTAAAAGAACAGCAAAAACGCATCGGTGCTGCAGAATTTCGGAATACTCACTTTAGCTACACCATGGGTTCCGAAGGCGTCGAAAAATTCGTTAGCACGCCGGAACTACAAAGCCAGGGCGGTATCGGTGACGAGCCGCTTGAGTGTGGGCAGATTTGGACGCTGAGCCCAGGTGGTCAGGATGAGCACCCAGGACTGTTTAGACTAGAGGTCAATGAAGGTCCTGGAAATGGCGTGCGGGTGCTCATCTACCCAGTGCCCGCTCCTTTTTAGGAGTCAATTGTCTGCGAGGAGCTGATTCTCTT
>JBPCSC010000111.1:0-3911 GCA_051007495.1 Methylococcaceae bacterium
CTTTTGAGCGTTTCAAACTTTCGATTGCGTGACTCATTTTTTCGATTGAGCGACTATTTTCACCTGCCACGGGCGACGGGCAACGGGCGACGGAGCGACTCTGGCACGCTTTGGAGCCGGTACTGTTCCTGCGTCGATTCGTCGTCATAGGTTTTTTTTTCAGCGTAAAATGCGGCCTCCCTGTAACCGCCGGTTTCAATGCTTATGGATTTGCTATCCAAAATTCTGATTGTCGATGATGACGTGGAGATGGTTCGGCTTTTGGTCGAGTTATTGCGTGGATGCGGTTGTTCTCTGCGGGTGGCTCTTTCGGCTGAGGACGGCTTGCGGGCGGCGGTGACGAATGATCCCGATGTGATCCTGCTCGATGTCAACATGCCGGAAGTGAATGGTCTTCACCTGTGCCGTTTACTCAAAAGTGATCCGCGCACCGTGGATATTCCGGTGATTTTCCTGACGGGGCGAGACGGTACACCAGATCGCCTGAAGGGGTATGGCGCTGGAGCCAGCGATTACATCACCAAGCCGTTTTCCGCCGAAGAATTGATAGCTCGCATCAAGGTGCATGTGCAGATGCGTCACCGCCTGAGAAACCTGAGCGTCTCATCCAGGCCGCTATTGGCCGATTTGCCAGAGTCCGGCACCGAGTCCATGTTGCAACAGGTTCAAACCCTGCTTCGCAGCAATCTGGTAGAGCCTCCTTCATTGATGGAACTGGCGCGTCAGATGGGAACCAATGAACGTAGACTGTCCGAGCTGTTTCGCCAGCAAGTCGGTATGCCGGTTTTTGCCTGGCTGCGCGAGGTGCGATTTCAGCGTGCCTGTGAACTCTTGCTGGAAACCGAGCTGGATATTGGTCAGATTGCCGCTGCGGTGGGTTATGCCAACCAGGCTACTTTTGCCACTGCATTTCGTGAACGGTATGGCTTGAAACCCAGCAACTATCGCCGCTCAGCCGGGCTGAATGTAGATGATTCATCGGGAGGGTCTGCATGCGAGCCCTAGCAGGCAAACGATATGCGGGCTGCCTGTCGTGTTTGCTGTTTTTTGTTTTATTCGCTTCCAGTGGTGTGCAGGCCGCTGTTCTGGATTTGCCGGAACACCTGGAACGCCTGACGTTGAGCCATACCCTCGAATATAGCGTCGATGAGACCGGTCAACTCGATTTGCCAGCCGCCAGCCGTGATCTGCATTACCGGCTTTCACAGCGGGATAATCTGACTTTTGGTTTTGGTATGCCGGCACTATGGGTGAGGTTTTCTCTGCATAATCCGGGGACGGCTGTACAGGCCGTTCATGTACAGATTGAGCCAGAGCGATTGGAGCGGGTTGATTTGTTTCTGTCTGACCCGGAGGGAGGGTATCGCCGTGTCGAGAATGGGATACGGGTTGCCATCGAGCAGCGTCCGCTACCGGTACGGAGTGTAGTTTTTCCGCTTTCGATTGCCGCCGGGCAAACACTGACCTTGTACTTTCGGGTTGAAACCCGTAACGCACTATCCTTTATGCCGGTTATCTGGTCACCGACCGCTCTGGAAAAAGCCATGCAGCAGGAAGATTGGGTGGTGCTTATCAGTATAGGGGGTGTTCTGGGGCTGGCCGGTTATGCGGTGCTGTTGTTTCCATTGCAACGTGATCGTTCGGCTGTCTTTCTGGCACTTGCGATTGTTTTGGGAGGAATAGCCGAGCTATCTAACGGAGGATATGGGAATGCCTATCTATGGCCCAATCACCCGGATTGGGCGGTGCGAGCCACCATCATCTTTTTTCTATTGGCCACCGCCAGTTTTAACCGCTTAGTCAAAGATTTTCTCGGACTGAAGGGCACTGAACATAAATACTCGGCGTATTGGCTGGATGGTTTTTTGGGGGTGACCCTGATCCTGGCCGTGCTTTATGGATCGGGATATTCGTTTGCCGTTTTTGGATCCTTGAGCATTCTCATGATACTGGCATCCAAAGTGTTCCATTTCGGACTGGCTCTGGCCAGCCTGCTTCGGGGCTACTCGCCGGCCCGCTATATGCTGTTGGGCCAGATGATTATTGGTGTGGTGACGCTGGTTCGTATTGGAGAAAGCATGGACTGGTTACCGTTTACCTCGCTGAGTAGTGAAGCACGGACTGCCATGCTGTCTTATGGGTCTGGGTTATGTTTTTTTGCGGCCATCAGCCAGCGTATTGATCTATTGAAAAGAGAGAAGGAAGCGGCGCTGATTTTCGCGCTGGATATTCAGAGAACTGCTGCTGCGCGGCTAGAAGCCGAGGTGGCGGAGCGTACCCGCGAATTGAGTGAAGACAAGAATCGGGCTGAACACGCTGACCGGGCCAAGGGTGAGTTTCTGGCGCGAGTCAGTCATGAACTACGTACCCCGCTGCATACCATTCTGGGCTATGCGTCTTTATTACGCCCCGATTGTGGCCACGGTAAGGCCGGCGAACGCTTGAGTCTACTCGAAGATGGGGGGCGGCATCTGTTGCGCCTGATCGAGGATTTGCTGGATTACGCACGTTGCGAACGGGACAGTCTGATACTGCTTCCTGAACCGGTATTTCTGCACCGTTTGCTGATGCGCCTGGACGATCATGGTCAGGCACTGGCCACTCGGCAAGCCAATCGTTATATCCGCCAACACCGCGATGGTTTGCCGGTCGTCGTCGGTGTGGATCAACGGCGACTGGAGCAGGCGGTTCTCATCTTGCTATCCAACGCGGCGGCTTATACACACCAGGGAACCCTCACTCTGGATGTACGCGCAGAACCGGTATTGCCGGATCGAACCCGTTTGTATTTTGCTGTGATGGACAGTGGAATCGGGATTGCCGCTGCGGATTTTGGCCGCATTTTCGAGCCTTTTGAGCGAGCCTTGGGACGAGATACCGGAGAGGGGCTGGGCCTTGGATTGGCCATTGCCCGGCAGATCGTCAGGGCCATGGGGAGTGATATCGAAGTGGTGAGTCAGCCGGGCGTGGGTAGCCGGTTCCAATTCAGCATCGAGTTGCCGCTGGCACTGGAGGATGCTATTCCGGTGGAGCTGAAAGCATTCGATATCACGGGATACACCGGGCCTACCCGCAGGATTTTGTTGCTGGACGATACGGATGCTCATCGCAGTTTGCTGGAGCATTTATTGTCTGATCTGGGTTTTGAGGTGCGTGGTGCGGCGACTCTAAAGGATGCCCGTCAGTTGATGCTGGCCAACACCTTTGATTTGGCCATTCTCGATCAATGGCTACCGGACGGTAATGCCTACGAGCTATTGCCGACGCTGACATTAGAACTCCCGGCCATTCTGGTTTCAGCCATGCCCCCCGCACCGCCGCCGGGACTCGAACCGGGCCTAACGTTCAAGGCGATTTTGCTCAAACCGGTTACGGGTGAGGAATTGCTGGATACTATAAGCCGGGTGCTTGATTTACGCTGGATTCACGATACATCAGAAGTGGTATCGGAAGGGCCGTCAGGTGATTTGGCAGAACTTGAAGCACTGGCCAAGGCCGGTGCGGTGTATGAGATCGAGGCCTGGATCGAGCAGGCACGCCAGGTTGATCCTGCGTCCGCCGATTGGGTGATGCGGCTGGAGCAAAGGTTTGCTGTGCTGGATTTCGAGGGAATAGCCAAGCTGGCTGCCGCCAAGGCAGGACAGAATACGGCGGACGATGGGATATACCCGTGACAAGCTGGCCGCCTGGCCCCGGATGTGTTTCCAACCAGTGGGCTTGTCGGGTCATTTCTCCTTCCATACGCGACAGCAGCATTCCGACTTGCGGGGTGTCTGCTGACGGAACAAGGGCCTGCGGGTGCAGGGGAAGTTCCAGACCCGCGTAGCCTCGGCTCATCGTGGTGACTCCAGCGACTTAACCGTGCCAATCGGCAAATAAAGCTTCAACCCATCCTCTTTCAGCGGCATAAA
>JBPCSC010000112.1:0-2186 GCA_051007495.1 Methylococcaceae bacterium
CAATGGCAGACGACACGTCTCCGGTAACCTGCTCCACAGCCTTGCGAGCCGAGTCATCATCCCCATGATCAATTTCCACTATGGCCAGATAAGTACTGGTTTGTTTTATTTCTTTCCGGCGTTGTTCTTCATCGCTGAGTTGGCCAAAAGTATCTATTGCGGAATGAAAAGCCGAACGCGCCGGTTCCGGTTGATTAATAAATGCAGAATGTTGGCCCATACTCGAAGCCCACTGCCCATAGTAGCGCGAACCCGGCACGCTACGCGGCACATCCATCCAGCGTCCCAAACAAAGTGTAGCCATATCAAAGTCATAACGATTGGTAGCATTCACTGCCAAATGCAAATCCGCCCAACACACCAAAGGCGCGTCTTCTTCCATGAGTTTATGTGACAAGCCCTGTATTTCCTCCATCCATGCCTGTTCGACATACCCCTTATGATTGGCATGGGCCAGTCTGGAAGTCAGCCAGAGTAAACGTAAACGATCCGGAATACGGGTATCAGCAGGTTTATAGTTTTCCAGCCAATCAATCTGCCGGCCAAGTACATTCAAACGAATCGCCTTACTGTCCAGATGTTGGCGGGTTTCATTCACAAAACCCTGCCACAAAACGGTGTCTTGACGACAGGCTTCTCCCAGACGTTGCAGCACGGTAGCCGTCAATCCACCCTGTACCTTGGCATCCGCCTCCGCCACTAGCCGACTCCAGTCTTCACCGCGCAGGGTTACGCCCCGATCCAGCCATTCCCAGGCCCGCAAAATGGACTCGGCATCGCCCTCCAGCAAACACGTTCCAGACAGTTGGGTGGCCTTAAGCCTGGCCTTGGAAGCTTCGGTCGGGCTACCCCAGGTAAAGGCCAGAGCATCGACATAACCGTTGAATGGAGAGCCATTTTTACCCATGATGCGAATATCCAGATCTATCCATCTGGCCCGATCAGGATAAGAAAAAGCCAACCGACGCAAGGCATCTCGTGCCAAAGCCCGCCAATCCATATGCTCGGTAAACGAATCGCGGTTCTCAATAAGCACCTCCATGCGGGCACGACCCTCCAGCGGCACTAGCCTTATCACCCAATCAATCAAACTCAAAACCCCCGCCACCCAGCGTTCACCGGTAGTCAGCGGCAACTGCTGCACACTCAGCCCGAAAACCCCCACCTGAGCATCCAGCACACACTGCACGACCCGATCAATTTCACTCAGGCACTCATCAGTGGCATGCCAGCCTGAGCGCAAGTCGTTGAGACCGTGATCACTTTCAGGCATCAGCAGCCCCACCCAACGGCCCAGTTTGCGATCATTCGTCGATAATTGCTGGGCCTCTTCGCCAAATTGACTGCCCGTTTCATCTATGAGCAACACCCAGTTGGTCGAAGGCCGCAAACCCCGAATATCCTGAGCATGCAGCGGAGTTTCCGGTATAGGTGCGAAGGCCTGACGAACAGGACTGACCTTAGGGGGTGTCACCGGAGTGATGGCGTGCTGACGCGCCCGCACCTGAGTGAGCGTCCCGGTTTTTTTGCGGTTTTGTTCCTCAGTACGGCGAGCCTGAGCGGCTTCAATGTTATCCAGATTTTTCCTGGCTTTATCCTTAAGGTAGTGATATCGCTTCACGAAATCCGTAAACAATTTTTGTGTCTGGGCACTGTGCACCCCTTCCTTACGCGCCACCCGATCCAGTTCATCCAGTTTAGTCTTAATGTCCTTACCGGTTTTGACACGTTTTTCACCGTCGGCCACCCGTTCAGGATAAAACTGCCGAAGTTCATCCATCATAAGCCTCATTTCCTGAGGTTTATCCCACGACGATAGTTTCTGAATTTCCTGGAGTAATTGATCCGCCGAACGGATAGGCTGCGGCACAGGTGCGACACTGGCTGCCGGGATGGCTTCTATAACCTGAACCGGCGCAGGCTCATTAGCCTGCAACAAGGCAGCAGACAACGACTGCTCCAACTCATTTTGGGATTGTATGAGTTGGGTTTTAAGCCTGAGGTTTTCGTTTTGCAAAGACTTGAAAACACCGGTAGGCACCACCGCCCATCCCAGTGCGTAAACCCATGAAAAAGCGTGATCGGATAAAGACGGCATATTTTGAAATCCTCAAGAATGGCGAAATTAAAGGGAAGAGGCGTAGAAAAAGAAAATGAGGCAGGGGATTTCGAGCCTGATGAATACA
>JBPCSC010000113.1:0-5213 GCA_051007495.1 Methylococcaceae bacterium
GTGTAACAGTATTGCCAATCCGGTAGTTGCAGCGGCCACTGCGGCCAAACTGGGTGTTTTTACTCCCATGCCGTGCATACCCATGACGGTTGCCCCCTGGATTGTCGGCCAACCCACTGTCCTGATAGGAAACATGCCGGCATTGACCGATAGCAGCCAGTTGATTTGCTGTTGGGGCGGGGTGATCACCATCTCGTTTGCAGGCCAGGTTCAGGTTATGGTCTGACATGACTCCAGAACCCGCCATCCCCCCTTATGAGTTTGCCCGGATTGAATCTTCACTGGAGGTTCGGGGAGATAATTCATCCCTGGTTGAACTCGCCTGGTTACATCATTCATGGGCCGCTCCCGATGTATTCTGGTTGGCTTTGAAAATGTACTGGGAGCGGGTTTCCGGCGGGACTGGCAAAAGTCACCCTCAGGGCAAGTTTGATTTTCATCAGGATATTCTGGTTCGTCAGCAACACAACCCGTTTCCGGCTTTTGTAGGCTATGACCCGGTCAGGGGCTGGAATAAACTGGGCTATGCTGATCTGACTGAATCCGTCGAACGTCTGAGTGCGGCCTGGCAAGCTGCCGGTGTTCAATCGGGTGATGTGGTAGCCATAGTGTATCCGCTGTCAACATTCTGGTTGATTGCCTTGCTGGCCGCCCTGCAACTGGGAATGGTGGTTTCCATTCTCCCCCCATTGGGACGGGCTTTTGTCTGTCGTCGACTTCATGCCCTTAAGGCCCGCTGGCTGGCTGCTGACCGTTTTTATGTGCGGGCTTTACCTGGTGACTGGCTGAACCAGGTTTTGCCCGATAGCGGGGATAATAATCGGCTTGCTCGTGGCTATAACTACGCTTTTGGAGAAACAGCAGCCCTGCTGTTCGATCCGGTTAGTGCCACTCCTGACATTCCAAGGCCTGTTCCCGCTGAGTCACTCTACAGGGGCGCGATGCGGGATGGAGTATTGGCCCTGGGGCTGAAGATGGGCCAGTCTTGTGCCGCTCCGGGTTGGCATACACAGGAAACGCAGCCATCACTCATGCTGTCTGTATTGATGAGTGGCAGTACTTATGTGCACCTTGAACTGGCTGACATCGAAACCCATACTGCCCACCTTGAAGAACAACCCATTGATACCCTGCTGATTAGCCGAAAACTCAGGGATATACTTCAAAAAAAACCCCTCTCGGGTATTAAATCCTGTACGCGCTGGTTCAGACATCCGGGTGAATCCATGGACATGGTGGTCTGGAATGATTTTATGGAAAGGCAGTCCTTGCAGAATATTCTGACCGGCAATATGGTCTGGAATGCAGCCTTGGGTGGGTGTATTTTGTTTTCAGTCCGTTTCAAGGTACCTCATACGGAAGTACTGCCGGCCCCGGCCAGTACATGGGTATTGGGTGACCTCAGGCTCCCTCTGCAACCCACCCAAACCAACACCGGTTATCTGGTATTGTCTGCAACCCGTAATGAAGATCCGCCTGATTGGTACGCTACCACGTATTTGCTGGCCCGTAACCGGGGCGTATGGACATATCTGGGTGCTTATCCCCGTGGACGTTCCGGCAGAACCTATCCGCGTAATGAAGTTCTGGATGTGATCAGTGAGATGCTGGATTATGGAATGATGGTTGAAGCGGTAGGCTCCATTGATAATGAGGATCCTCCTCAGGTTTTGCTGGTTTTCGCACAGGATGTGCCGGAGTACGCGGTCAGGGATAGAATACAACTGGAGTTGGGTAATGACTTCCAGCCTGACCGAATCGAATTTCTGCCCTATCTGCCCAAACTGGATGGCAAGGGTAAGCCTGATGCCCTTTGGTGTCAGACGCTCTTTTCAATAGGCGAACTGTACCGCCGGAAAAATCATCCGTTGTTCCAGTGTCTGTCTGAACTCAAAAAATTAATACTTATTAATTGAATCCTGCATCCCCCAACTGGTACTTCTCCATGATAATAGAAAAATTCAATTCAAAAGCCCAGGATTGCATAGAGCGTGCGTGTCGTATGGCCGTTCGGCATAATCATGCCTATGTTACTCCCTGGCATTTGCTGTATACCCTGATTGAACCAAAAGACAATCCAGGTCGCATGTATATGGAGCAGGCAGGTCTTGATGTTTCGCTTTTGGGTGCCAGGGTGGATACCCTGCTGATTGCCTTGCCAAAAGCGTTGACGGATTCGCAACAAACACCTGTCAATCGGGATATGGAGCGGGTATTCATTTACGCTGAAGAAGCATCCACGCGTCTTGAAGATAAATTTATCGGCATTAACCATATATTATTGGGCATGCTGGAACTGGACGATCCAGCCACTCTTCTGACGGAGATAGGTGCGGATTGCGTCAAATTGATCGCCGTGTTGAATTCTGTCCCCAAGAGCGGGTTTAAGCGCGGTGAGCGTTCGGGTGATTTTGAGTATCTGAACAAATATACCCGTGACCTGACTGAAATGGCCAGGGATGGGCATCTCGACCCAGTTGTCGGTCGGGATGAGGAAATCCGTTTGGCCATACAGGTGTTGTGTCGGAGAATTAAAAACAATCCTATCGTGATTGGCGAACCGGGCGTGGGCAAAACCGCCATAGTCGAAGGTCTGGCCCTGCGTATCATTGCGGGTGATGTGCCGGTTGATTTGCAGGATTGTACGGTCGTGGCCCTGGACATGGGGCAACTCGTTGCCGGTGCCAAATATCGTGGTGAATTTGAAGAACGCTTCAAACGCCTGATAGATGAAATTACCGAGGCGGGTAATATCATTACGTTTATTGACGAGATTCATACCCTTATAGGGGCCGGCAAGGCTGAAGGAGCAATGGATGCGGCCAATCTACTTAAACCGGCCCTGGCACGCGGGGAACTGCGGTGTATAGGTGCAACTACCCTGGAGGAATACCGCAAGCACTTTGAAAAAGATACGGCTCTTATTCGTCGTTTTCAGATTGTCAATGTAGAAGAACCTGACCATGAATCCACATTGACCATACTGCGTGGCATTAAGGAAAAATATGAACTGCACCACGGAGTCCATATAACTGAAGCAGCCCTGGATGCCGCCGCCCGCTTATCCAAACGATATATTCAGGATCGGTATCTGCCCGATAAAGCCATAGACCTGATCGACCAGACGGCGGCAACAGTACGCATTGCCTTGTCAGCCAAACCGGAATCACTGGAAGCACTGGATCAGCGTATAGTCCATCTGGAGATTGAATCCCGTTCCGTTGCCAATGAACAAAACCAGGCGCGTTTTCAGGCCTTACAGGAAGAATTGGCCGAACTCAAAGCTGAAAGCGATACATTGACTCGCCGCTGGGAATTGGAAAAACGCGCGCTTACCGAGGTGAGAGAAGCGAGACAAACCCTTGAAGATGCCCGCAGGGAACTGGATCAAAAAATACAGGAGGAGGATTTTGTCCGGGTGGCCGAACTGCAACACAAAATTATTCCGCAGGCTGAACGCAAATTGAGTGAATTTGCCGGGATTGACCTTACTGACGATCGCACGCAAAAAAATGCCATAGACGAACAGGATGTGGCGCGTACGGTAGCCCGTCTTACCGGTATACCGGTTGCCAAAATGCTTGATTCCGAACAGCAACGGTTACTACAGCTTGAAGATCATTTACGGCAGCGGGTAGTGGGTCAGGAAGATGCCATTTCGGCCGTGGCCAAGGCCATACGGCGTGCGCGCACCAATCTGCAGGAAGCCAACCGGCCTCTGGGATCATTCTTGATGCTAGGCCCTACCGGTGTCGGTAAAACCGAACTGGGAAAAACCCTGGCTGAATTTCTCTTCAATGATGAAGCGGCATTACTGCGTATCGACATGAGTGAATTCATGGAGAAACACTCAGTAGCCCGACTGGCCGGTGCCCCGCCTGGGTATGTTGGTTATGAAGAAGGGGGGGTATTGACTAATCAGGTTCGGCGCAAACCTTATAGTGTTATCCTGTTTGACGAGGTAGAAAAAGCCCATCCCGATGTATTCAATCTTTTTCTTCAGGTTTTGGATGACGGTCGATTGACCGATAGTCATGGTCAGGTAGTCAATTTCAGCAACGCACTTATTCTGCTCACTTCCAATCTGGGGGCAGAACACATAGAACCGGTGGAAGACGAGGAACAGCAACAGGCCATGCACAGCATGATTATGAATAAGGTGCGAGGGCATTTTCGGCCAGAGTTTCTTAATCGTCTGGATGACATACTGGTATTCAAGCAGTTGACTCTTGAAACCATGCGACCCATCGCGGAAATACAGTTGGAGCGTCTGGCCCGGCGGCTTAAGGACAGACAAATTGACCTGGAAATAACGCCTGAAGCACGAGACAGGCTGGCCGAGTGGGGGTATAACCCTTTATACGGTGCTCGCCCCCTGAAACGGGTCATTCAGTCCAGGCTGCAAGACCCTCTGGCCGAGCATATTTTGCAAGGCAGTCTCCGTGACGGTCAGAAGGTTATTGTCGATTTACTGGAAGATGCCTTGCGATTCACAGGAGTTGATCCGGAACTGAATACGGAAGACTAAGCGTAGTGGATGCCTACTGGGCAAAATTCCTGTCACTCAATAAAGTACTCGGTCCAAAACTGGCGTTCCTGGAACCCTGGTTGCCATGGATAATCGGGGGCCTCGTTTTATTGCTTGTTGCGGCTATTGCGATTTTTATCTGGTGGCGTACGCGTAAACAAGCCTCGAATGGCACTGATACTGCGGCCATTAAGCTGCCCAACATACCACAAATGGCTGGAAGCCGTCTTACAGGTGTGTTTGATGGCTTTGTTTCGCGCATACCCTGGCTGTTACGTCGTTCGGTATTGGGTCATCCGTTATTTTTTGTGCTGGGTGAATCGGGTTCTGGAAAAACCACCCTGATAGATCAAAACGCACGGTGGCAAGGGCAATCCTATCGTTTTCATCCCAGTCATACTGACGATCCGTTACTTCAAATATACCTGGGCGCACGTTCACTGGTATTGGAATTTTCCTCCACGCTGCTTTATGAAACCAGCCCGGGTTCTTACCGGGCGATGCGCCGACTCTGGAAAAAACTGCCCACAACGCCGACTCCAGTCCTGGTAATTGATGCGGGCCAGTTGATTCATCCCCAGCCAGATCGCTTGCGCCAATACGCCCAGGCTTTGTTCGGTAAACTTGAGTTTTTCAGCGAATTGCAACCTGAACCCCTCAGGCCGATAGTGGCATTGACTCATTG
>JBPCSC010000114.1:0-6180 GCA_051007495.1 Methylococcaceae bacterium
GGATGTAGCCGTTCCTGAAAGCATATCCGTTTCCGATCTGGCCCAGCGGATGTCGGTCAAGGCTACCGAAGTGATCAAAAAATTGATCGGCATGGGGGTCATGGCCACCATCAATCAGTTGGTGGATCAGGACACTGCTTTGCTGGTCGTGGAAGAAATGGGCCACAAAGGATTTGCCCAGGTTGAAAATCCGCTGGAGGCCGAGATCATCGCCACCATGAGTTTGGCCGCCGAAGCCGAACAACTCCCCAGGGCACCGGTAGTCACCATCATGGGTCATGTCGATCACGGCAAAACCTCATTGCTTGATTACATCCGTAAAACCCGGGTGGCGGCCGGTGAAGCCGGGGGCATCACCCAACACATTGGCGCCTATCAGGTCAAAACGGATCACGGTTCGATATCCTTCCTGGATACACCCGGTCACGCCGCGTTCACCGCCATGCGTGCTCGTGGAGCCAAGATCACGGACATCGTGGTGCTGGTAGTGGCCGCAGATGACGGTGTAATGCCTCAAACCCGCGAAGCCATCGAACACTCTCGCGCCGCCGGTGTGCCTATGGTGGTAGCCGTCAACAAAATCGACAAACCCGATGCCGATCCCGAACGGGTCAAACAGGAATTGTCAGGCTTGAATGTCGTCCCCGAAGAATGGGGCGGTGATGCTCAGTTTGTCAGCGTGTCTGCCAAAACCGGACAAGGCATAGATGGCCTGCTGGATGCGATATTGGTGCAGGCTGAAGTTCTGGAACTGAAAGCCCCAACCAGCATCCCGGCGACCGGAGTGGTACTGGAGTCCAAACTGGAGAAAGGCCGAGGCCCTGTGGCTGACATCCTGATTCAGCAAGGAACCCTGCGTAAAGGTGACTTTATCCTGTGTGGAATGGAATTCGGTCGTGTCCGCGCCATGTTTAATGAAAGCGGAAAACCCCTACGCGAAGCCGGGCCATCCATGCCGGTTGAGGTGTTGGGGTTATCTGCGGCACCTAATGCCGGAGACGAATTCATCGTGGTGGCTGACGAACGCAAAGCCCGCGAAATAGCCACACAGCGCGAGGATAAACTCAGAAGCTCCAAGCTGGCGGCCCAGCAATCCACCAAACTGGAAGACATCTTCTCCCGTATGGAAAGCGGCGAGTCAACCGACCTCAACCTTATTATCAAGGCCGATGTACAAGGCAGCCTCGAAGCCCTTAGAAGCTCCCTGTCCAATCTTTCAACCGACAAGGTTAAGGTCAAGGTCATTGCGGGCGGCGTAGGGGGCATCAACGAAACGGACACCAACCTGGCCATGGCCTCCAGTGCCATTATCGTGGGTTTCAACGTTCGCGCCGATGCCAGTGCCCGCAAGCTAATCGAAGAACGCGGTATTGATCTTCACTATTACAGTGTGATCTACGAAGCCATAGACGAAATCAGAAAGTCCATGACTGGCCTGCTGGCCCCCGAATACAAGGAACAAATCGTGGGCAATGCTGAAGTGCGTGATGTTTTCCGCCATCCCAAGTTCGGTGCCATCGCGGGTTGTATGGTGACCGACGGCTTCGTGAAGCGTAATCTGCCCATACGCGTGTTGCGAGAAAACGTAGTGATATTTGAAGGGCAGCTTGATTCTCTGCGTCGCTACAAAGACGATGTAGCTGAAGTCAAAGCGGGTATGGAGTGCGGTATGGGGGTAAAAAATTACAACGAGATCAAGGTCGGCGACCAGATCGAAGTGTTTGAAAAAGTTCAGATTCAGCGTCAACTCTGACGCTCACCCGACCCACCCATTACATCATGCCTAGAGAATTTAACCGAGGCGATCGCATCGCCTCACAAATCCAGAGAGAAATGGCCGACCTCATCCGTGTCGGAGTCAAGGATCCGCGTTTAGGCATGGTGACCGTCAGCGAAGTCCGGGTCACCCGTGATCTGGCGGTAGCCTCAGTGTACGTCACTTTTTTTGGGGGTAATGAACCCGCTTCCCGGTGCGTCAAAATGCTAACCGACGACTACGCCCTGGAACTGCGACGTGAACTGGGCAAACGCATCAGAATCCGCAATCTCCCCGAGCTTCGTTTTATTCACGATACCTCCATAGAACAAGGCATGCGTATGGATGCCCTGCTGGATCAACTGCCAGACACGCACGCCTCGCATGAGTGAACGCACGGCACTTCGGCCCATCAGCGGTGTGGTGTTGCTGGATAAAGCTACCGGGCTAAGTTCCAATTCGGCACTGCAACGGGTAAAACGACTGTTCAAGGCCCGTAAAGCCGGCCACACCGGTAGCCTTGATCCTCTGGCCTCAGGTCTTTTGCCGGTTTGTCTGGGAGAGGCCACCAAGTTGTCAGGTTTTTTGCTTAACCACGACAAACGCTACACCGTCACTATCCGGCTAGGAATCACCACCGACACCGGCGATACCGAAGGCTCTATGGTGGCCACTGCTCCGGTTCCCAGGCTGACTAAAAACGACATGCTTGAGGTATTAAGCGGCTTTCGCGGTGAGGTCATGCAAAAGCCACCCATGTACTCGGCCATCAAGCATCAGGGAAAACGCCTGTATGAATTAGCCAGACAAGGTATTGAGGTCGAAAGAAAGGCCCGCCCCGTCACCTTATATGAACTCAATCTGCTGTCCATGGAAGATGACAGCCTGGAACTGGATGTACGCTGCTCCAAAGGGACTTACATCCGAACTTTGGCAGAAGACATAGGAAATGTCCTCGGTTGTGGTGGGCATGTCACTCGGCTTCGGCGTACCGAAGTGGGTGATCTCACCCTGGCCCAGGCCTACACCGAATCCAGTCTGGCCAGCCTGCCGGAATCTCCCCTTATGGACACACTGCTCCCGCCCGATGCCATCATAAGCAACATCCCGGCAGTACACCTCAGCGATGAACAAGGCTTTTATGTGCAAAGAGGGCAAGCGGTACGGGTCACCGACCCGCCGGCAACCGACGGTTGGGTCAGGCTTTACCTGCAACACACCCGGTTTTTGGGCATGGGTATCGTGCTAAATGACGGTCGCATCGCACCCCGTCGTTTACTCAACTCTGAAGAGCAAGACGCTCAAACCTAAAGAAAAATCACCAGGAATCCCCCGGTTTTCCCTAGGACGGGAACGGCAACGGATTGAAACCCAAGGACTGCTAAAGTTACAATTGCGTGTTTTTAACGAGTATTTTTGAAATCCCAGGAGACAATACATGGCATACACCGCCGTAGAAAAAAGTCAGGTCGTACAACAGTATCAACTCAGCAGCAACGATACCGGTTCCCCGGAAGTTCAGGTTGCCTTACTGACGGCCCGCATCAACCACCTAACCCCTCACTTCATCAAAAACAAAAAGGATCACCATTCCCGCCGGGGTTTGCTGCGTCTGGTCAATCAACGCCGCAAATTGCTGGATTACCTCAAAGGTAAAGATGCAGAGCGTTACAAAACCCTGATCGAACGATTGGGCCTGCGTAAATAATCGTCACCTCACCTTAAGGTAAAGTTTGTGAATCCGATTCGGAAAGAATTTAGCTACGGCGAGCATCTGGTCACCCTTGAGACCGGAGAAATTGCCCGCCAGGCCGATGCCGCCGTGATGGTGGATATGGCAGGAACCGTCGTGCTGGTGACGGTAGTCAGTCGCAAGGAAACTTCGCCTGATGCGGATTTTTTTCCGCTCACCGTCAACTACCAGGAAAAAGCCTACGCCGCCGGGCGCATACCGGGTGGTTTTTTCAAGCGGGAAGGTCGTCCCAGTGAAAAAGAAACCCTGACCGCTCGTCTGATCGACCGCCCCATACGCCCTCTGTTTCCGGACGGATTCACCAACGACGTACAAGTGGTTGCCACCGTGCTGTCGTTGAATCCGGAAGTCGACCCAGACATCCCTTCCTTACTGGGTGCATCGGCCGCGCTGATGTTGTCAGGCATACCGTTCAACGGGCCCATAGGGGCAGCCAGAGTGGCGTATCGTGATGGCCAATATCAGCTTAATCCATCCACGATCGCCATCAAGGATTCTCTTCTTGATCTGGTGGTAGCCGGAACAGAGCGGGCCGTTCTGATGGTTGAATCGGAAGCCGCCATGTTGCCGGAAGACGTGATGCTGGGTGCAGTGATATTCGGTCACGAACAAATGCAGACGGCCATACAAGGTATACGCGAATTTGTAGCCATGGTGGCGGTAAAGCCCTGGAACTGGACACCCTCTACAGGCAATGAAGCCTTGCAATCTGCCCTGAACGAGCAATTCGGTGTCCGTATCAGTGATGCCTACCTGATTGCTGACAAACAGGAACGCCAGGTCAAACTGAAGGAAATCCGCAAATCTGCTTTGGAATCGCTCAACAGCGACTATACCGATAACGCCGTACGCAACATGCTGGAAAAGCTGGAAAGCGACATCGTGAGAAACCGCGTACTGAACGAAGGCCGCCGCATTGACGGACGAGACCTGCAAACCATACGCCCCATCACCGTACGCACCGGCATACTACCCAGAACCCATGGTTCGGCTTTGTTTACCCGAGGTGAAACCCAAGCCCTGGTGGTGGCCACGCTGGGAACCGGTCGTGATGCCCAGTTGATTGATGCCATAGAAGGCGAATACAAAGACTCCTTCATGTTCCATTACAACTTCCCGCCCTTTTGTGTGGGCGAGACCGGTCCCATAGGCGCACCCAAACGCCGGGAAATCGGCCATGGCAGGCTGGCCAAGCGTGGCGTACAAGCGGTTATGCCCAACATGGATGAATTCCCCTACGTCATTCGCGTCGTTTCGGAAATCACTGAATCCAATGGCTCCAGTTCCATGGCATCGGTTTGTGGCAGCAGCCTGGCCTTAATGGATGCGGGTGTACCCACCAAGGCACCGGTAGCCGGAATCGCAATGGGGTTAATCAAGGAAGGTGATCGGTTTGCCGTGTTGTCCGACATCATGGGCGATGAAGATCACCTGGGTGACATGGATTTCAAGGTAGCCGGCTCACATGAAGGCATCACCGCCCTGCAAATGGACATCAAAATTGACGGCATCACTCCTGAGATCATGCGTCAGGCTCTGGAGCAAGCCAAAGCTGGCCGGCTTCACATTCTGGGCAAAATGGCGGAGAACCTCTCCTTACCCCGCCAGGAAATGTCCGACTACGCGCCACGCATCATGAGCTTCAGCATAGATCCTTCCAAGATACGTGATGTGATCGGTAAAGGCGGGGCGACCATCCGCGCCATCACTGAAGAAACCGGAGCCAGCATCGACATCACCGACGACGGCCAGATCAAAATTGCCTCCGTAGACAAGGAAGCCGGCGTAGAGGCCCGCCGTCGCATAGAAGCCATCACCGCAGAAGTCGAAGTAGGCAAAACCTACGAAGGACGAGTCGCTCGTCTGATGGATTTCGGTGCTTTCGTGACCATACTGCCCGGCAAGGATGGACTGGTTCACATCTCCCAAATCTCTGATGAACACGTAGAGAAAGTGAGTGACAAACTGGCGGAAGGCGATATGGTTCGCGTCAAAGTGTTAGAGATTGATCGGCAAGGCCGAGTCAGACTCAGCATGAAGGCGGTGGAAAACGAAGAATAACCGCCCAGCCAATTCGCATTTGGCGTGAGTACGTCTCATGCGATAATTCAACTGCCAGAATTACTGGCTTGCCGGTCATGTCTGATTGGCCCGGCACAATGTTTTTTACCTACCTATAAGAGAGAGAAATCATGCAAATCAATAGCATCCAGAAGTTTGCCGTACTGGGTCTGATCGCCGCCACCGTAGCTTTGGGTTCGGTCGCTCAAGCTGAAGACTACACCGTGCAGGAAAAAAGCGTAGACAAGTCCACCTTTAACGGTTGGAAACTATACAAGCGTCAACGCTGTGAAACCTGCCACGGCCCCACGGCCGAAGGCGGCCCGGCTTTCCCTAACCTGGTAGCCGCACTGAAAACCCGCAGCAAGGAAGAATTCACCAACATCGTTCTGAACGGCAAAGGCAATATGCCCGCCTTCCAGGGCAACAAAGCCGTAGTTGACGGTATTGATGGGCTTTATGGCTACCTCAAAGGCCGCTCTGATGGTGCCATTCCGGCCGGCGAACTGACCGAAATGCAGTAATACCAATCATTACCCCATTCCGGGGTGATACGAAAACGGGTCATACCGACAGGAACTCATCCTGTTGGCATGACCCGTTTTTTATG
>JBPCSC010000115.1:0-2028 GCA_051007495.1 Methylococcaceae bacterium
GCAAGTCATAGTGCGGAGCCAACTGAATGCCATCGTGAGAAACCATAAAGCTCAAATTCTTCAAATGCGCATCGGTATTTCCAACCAGTATGTTGAATACCAACCAGCTAAACAGTCGAGTACGTGCTACTGCCGGACTACGACAGGCATTAGCCAGTACCGCCAAGTTTCCGACACTGCCTTCGTTGTATTTAAAGCTACGATCCAGTCCAAGGAGTTGACAGGCATCAATGACATGGCGACGTTGCCAGCCATCCTCATTTCTTATCCGATCAAATCGATCAATGATGTACACGGGCGCAGGCACATAGCGGCGATGCACCTCTGGAACCTCTAGCTTGAGTCTCTTCGCCAAGCGCATCACGAACCATTCGTTGATCACGGAATGCGGGTAATCAGTATTATCAGGATGATCTGGTTTCAGAATGTGCGTGGAAGGCGTGGCACCTGCTGGTTCGAATAATTGTCCATCCTGGAATACAACGGCCAGTTTGTGCTGTGCACCCGCGTGAGACATACGTTTGATGGCGGCATGCGTGAGCGGTGCTTTGGGCATCTGGCGAATACGCTCGTACAGGGCCTCGTCGGATAACGGACGAAGCACCTCAAGTTCCTGAGGATATCCCTCGGCAGGAAGCAGAGTGAGGGAACCGGCAGACTCTGCGCCGTAGTAACCCAGCAACCCGAATGCATCTGCAGCATCAAGTCGTGCGTCGCTCGCAAGTAAGATGCGCTGATTTTCTTCCGGCAATAGATTGTCGAAATACCATTGCACCGGGCGCGTCGTTGAAAGATCCAGTATCGGATCGGCTTTCAGTGGCAGGTGCGGACTCAGGGCATAACTGTCTGGATGGGTTATCCATGCGTCCGCATATCGAAAAATCCAGATGCCATTTTCCTCATGGAGAGTCCCGACTGGATTCCCATTGATCGAGGCGAGTAGCGTTCGTTCGTTCATGGTTTGTCACGACGATTGGATTCGCCAGCCATCCGTTTGGCCACATCATCGGGCACATCGAGCACGACATGAATTCCCAGTCCATCCAAGACCTGGAAGAGTTTCCCCCATTGCACGGAATCGCTGCCGCGCTCGATTTTCCCGAGAAAATTCTCACAGACCCCTATACTCCCGGCGGCATCATCCTGGCGAATGCCTTGTGCTTTGCGGCACGCGCGCACAATCGCACCAATTTCAGTAGCCGTTTTAATGGGTATTTTCATATCTAATCCTCACAAACGTGCGGAATAGTGCATGAAATCTCGCAGGACTGCAATAATCCTCACAATTATAAGGATTCTATATTTTCCCATGACCGGAGTGAGCAAAATCCTTGCAGTCATGCGGATAGGTCTGGATGAGGAAATAGACTCAAGCTCGATAAATGCGGCCAGATTGACCCACCCGCAGTAAGTCGCCGCCCTTGATGGCGCAAGCTGAAGCAGCCGCTGGCGGATGGCCGAGAAAGTGGCCGATATTGAAAGCATGAAGTGCGGCGAATCACTTGCTCGTGCGGCGATTGGAACCCATAATCTCCGCATGAATAGCGGTGATTACAAATACATCTGGCAGGCCAACGACTGGCCGACTTGGCACTTCGACCTGGCAGCCCTGGCTGGGCCCATGGCCGAGGTCAGTCGTGCCCAAGGTCTGTTGATGGGGTGCCTGACCGACGTGGGCATGGTGCTGCGTGATCAGGCGAGCCTGGCGGCACTGACCGAGGACGTGGTCAAGACCAGCGAAATTGAGGGCGAGCCGCTCAACGTCGAATCCGCACGCTCGTCCATCGCCCGCAGGCTGGGTGTGGACATCGGCGCACTCGCTCCGGTCGATCGCCACGTCGAGGGCGTGGTCGAGATGGTGCTGGATGCCACCGCCAACTGCCATGCGCCGGTGTCACAGGAGCGTCTGTTCGGCTGGCATGCCGCGCTGTTTCCTACCGGCTACTCCGGCCTTGCCAAGATCAAGATCGGCGGCTGGCGCAACGATGCCAATGGTCCGATGCAGGTGGTGTCCGGTCCTATTGGTCG
>JBPCSC010000116.1:0-1690 GCA_051007495.1 Methylococcaceae bacterium
ACACCGCAAGGTGGAGTGCTATCGCCCTTACTGGCCAATATCTACCTGCACTACAGTCTGGACTTATGGGTAGAGGCATGGCGGAAAAGACGAGCACGGGGAGAGGTGTATATAGTCCGCTATGCAGACGATGCGGTACTGGGCTTCCAGTATCGGGAAGATGCAGTCAGGCTACAGCGTGAACTGACCCAACGACTGGAAAAGTTCGCGCTAAAACTCCACCCGGAGAAGACACGATTGCTGGAATTCGGGCGATTTGCCGAAAGCAACCGGGCACAAAGGGGAGAGGGTAAACCGGAGACATTTGCGTTCCTGGGATTCACGCACATCTGCGCACGAAGGAGATCGGATGGTGCGTTCACTGTCCGCCGAATCACCGTGGAAAAGCGAATGCGAGGGTTTATAGCGAAGATGAAAGCATGGCTACTGAAAAACCGGCAAGTACCGATTGCGGTGCAAGGAAAGTATATAAAACAGGCACTGACAGGGTTCACAAACTACTTTGGCGTGCCGGGAAATATAGGAGTACTCAGCACAGTACGGGGACAGGTTTGTAAAGCCTGGTTTCGCGCTCTGCGGCGTCGCAGTCAAAAAGCGATACGGTTAACCTGGGCCAAAATGCAACACAACATCCGGGCATGGATACCCTCGCTGCATATCGTACACCCATACCCGAATCAACGCCTGTGCGTCTGACTCGACGCAGGAGCCGGATGCGTTAGTAGCGCACGTCCGGATCTGTGCCGGGAGGCCGATACGGGGCAAGGTATATACGTTAATAAAAGTATATATACCTCACCTGTAAAGGTTTTCTACGGCGACCTTTGTTTTGACTCTATTTAGTCCTTTTCGTCTGATTTCCCCATCACCCTCCGTTCAAGAGTCATCCCAATGACCCGCCCTGGTATTAAAACCCGTTGCACCATAGTAGTTAATAAACTACACTCAAGCCATGCTTGATATCAAACAGACAGATACCTATCGAAAGTGGGAGCGTAAGATTGATCGGGCGGCCAAGGCACTGATTGCTGCGTGTGTGTTTCGTCTGGCGCACGGCCTGCCTGGAGATGTTAGGCCCGTAGGGCAAGGTGTCAGCGAGCTGCGTATCCACCATGGGCCTGGGTATCGTGTGTATTTCAAGCAGCGCGGAAACGAAATCGTCATTCTTCTGTGCGGTGGCGATAAAAGTACGCAGCAAAATGACATAGAGACAGCACAGCGTCTTGCAGCAGAATGGGAGGCATCATGAGCGACAAGATTTATGACTACGACCCGGCGGCCGCTCTTGAAAGCGAAGAGGCGATTGCCGTCTTCCTTGCAGATGCACTGGAAACAGGTGACTCGGCTTACATCGCCAAGGCAATGGGTGTCGTTGCACGCGCCAAGGGCATGACAACGCTCGCCCGAGAGACGGGTCTTTCCCGGGAGCAGCTTTACCGTTCGTTCAGCGAGCAGGGTAACCCGACACTGAAAACCATGCTTGCCGTCATGCGGGCACTTGGGGTCGACTTGACGGCTCGACCGCATGAACCGGCTGTAGCGGCGCAATCCGTTCAAGAGGCATCCCAATGACCTGCCTCTGACCCGCCCGCTCTCATTCCTAGGTTCCTAAAGAGGTTAAAAAGTAACTACTCACCCCCCGCAAAAACGATGCGGAGGGTCTGAAAAGGATTGATCGACTGTAGCTGGT
>JBPCSC010000117.1:0-1760 GCA_051007495.1 Methylococcaceae bacterium
CCCAAAACCCCCCAGTGTACGTGCGAATTCATTCGCACCCAAAAACCCACCAAATCAACTACAATAAGACAACAACCCATGGTGCGAATAAACTCGCACCCACCCACCCAAAAAACCAGTGAATCACCATGGACACACAAGACCCCATCCCCCTGTCTGCCCTCAATCAATACACCTACTGCCCGCGTCGGTTTTTTCTTGTGCATGCCGAAGGAGAATTCTCTGAAAACATCCACACCATAAGCGGAACACTGGAACACGAGCGAGTCGATCAACTCCACCATGAAGTCAGAAGCGGCATAAGAATTGTCTTCTCATTACCCGTATGGTCAGATCGTCTCGGACTAACGGGGCGCTGCGATGTGGTTGAATTTCACCAGGACGGAACGATATACCCGGTAGAATACAAACACGGTAAACGCAAACAATGGCTTAACGATGATCTGCAACTGGCAGGGCAAGCTATATGCCTCTCGGAAATGCACGAAAAAAGCATTCCACAGGGTGCCATTTTCCACACCCAATCCAAACGTCGGCGAGAAATAAACATTGATCAAATACTCATTGCAAAGCTGGAAGAAACCGTATTCAGCATTCGCAATGTCATCGCCACCGGACTCACTCCCCCACCACTGGAAAACAGCAGACGCTGTACTGAATGTTCGCTGATTGACATTTGCCAACCTGAACTCCTCAAATCCAATACCACTATTAACCGCCTTGCGCAAAGCCTGTTCGATATTCAGGATTCAGACTGAGCGCGTATACCATTATAAAAACAGAAAACCACTACGAATAGCGCGTACACCTGACATGACCCTCTTATTAAATACCCTTTACATTACCACACCGGATGCTTATTTAAGACTGGAAGGTGAAACCGTCTGCGTGATGATTGACGACAAAAAAAAGCTACAGGTACCCCTGCACCATATAGGCTCTCTGGTACTGTTTGACCATGTTATGCTAAGCCCTGCATTATTAGGACGCTGTGCTGAAGATGGCCGATCGGTAGTATGGCTTGATAGAGTAGGACATTTCCGGGCACGACTCGAAGGCCCGGTTAATGGTAATATACTTTTACGACAGGCGCAGCACCGTGCAGCAGATTCCGCAGACAAAACCCTGGATATAGCCCGCTATGTTATAGCCGGTAAACTGCGTAATACCCGCCAGGTAATTATGAGAACCGCCCGCGAAACCGAAGAACCTGAAGCCAGGGAATCACTGGTTGAGGTCGCCCGTTATCTTGCCATGTATGTGCGTAAACTGCCCATGGTAAAAGAACTTGAATCGTTAAGAGGGCTTGAAGGAGATGCGGCCAGGCGTTATTTCGGGATTTTATCCTTGTTAATCAAACCCTCTGCACGAGAAAGTTTTGAATTTTCCGGTCGCAATCGACGCCCACCCCGTGATCGTTTTAACGCGCTGATTTCATTCCTTTATGCCTTGGTATTATCAGACTGCAGGGCCGCACTGGAATCAGTGGGTTTGGATCCGCAATTAGGTTTTCTGCATGTTGTTCGCCCTGGTCGGCCTGCGCTCGCACTTGATTTACTGGAAGAATTTCGTGCCCCCATCGCTGACCGACTGGCTTTGACTTTAGTTAATCGTGGCCAACTCCAGGCCAAGGATTTCGACACAAGAGAAGGCGGTGCGGTTTTATTAAACGATGAAGGCAGAAAAACAGTCATTACGGCTTATCAGGAGAAGAAGCAGGAAAAACTAAAACACCCTGTACTCGACTCAGACGTTTTAAT
>JBPCSC010000118.1:0-5101 GCA_051007495.1 Methylococcaceae bacterium
GCTTTTTGTTTGGCATCGAGATCGGCTTTGCGCCTGGCTTCAGCCTCGGCTTTTTGACGGACTTCTTCCTCAGACTGTCTTTTGGCTTCTGCTTTACGCTGGGCTTCTTGTTCAGCCTTCTTTTTGGCTTCTAGTTCGGCGTTTTTGGCTGCATCTTCTTCCAGTTTGCGCTTGGCCTCGGCTTCGGCATCTGCTTTTTGTCTGGCTTCGGTTTTCTGGCGGGCTTCAAGCTCAGTGGCTTTTTGTTCGGCTACACGCTTGGCTTCGGCATCTGCTTTTTTTCTGGCTTCGGTTTTCTGGCGGGCTTCAAGCTCAGCGGCTTTTTGTTCGGCTATGCGTTCTTCCTCCTGATGCTTTTTGGCCAGCGCCTCGGCCTTGCGAAGATTGGTCTCTTCCTCGGCTTTACGGGCCTCGCTTTCCCGCTTTTTCGCCTCTTGATCCGCCTTTGTTTTCTGCTCGGATAATCGCTTGATTTCTTCCTGTCGAACCCGCTCCAGAGCCACGGCCTGACGTTGAGATTCCTGCTGGGCGGCTTGTTGTTCTTCCAGTTCAGCCTGACGGCGTTGTTCAGCCAGGCGTTGTTGTTCCATTCGGGATTTGCGTGCCCGCTCCTCTTGACGGCGGGCGGTGCGGGCTGATTCAACCAGTCGATCATCAACTAACGTGGCTTCGACGATTTCCGGTTGCGGCACGTCGGGGATTGGGTGGGGCGTGTCAAAATTCACACCAAACAACAGGATGAGCACCAGGTGGAGTGTAACGGACAAACCCAGCGGGACGCCCTGACGAGGTGTGGAATGGGCGGTCATTCTTCGTCGGAACGGGTCATCAAGCCGACATTGGGCACGCCGGCGTTTTTGAGTGCCGCCATGATGGAAACCACCTTGCCGTAATCCACAGCCTTGTCACCCCGAATCAAAACCGCCAGACCGGGTTTTTTATCCAGCGCATCCACCACCAGGCGGGTGAGATCCTGAATGACTACAGGGGTATCTTGCTGGTTACCGGCATCCAGAAAAATGGCACCTTGAGCATCCACCGAGATAATCAACGGCAGTTCCTGTTTTGGGTCGATCATTTTGGCTTCAGCCTGAGGCAAATCGACATCCACGCCAGTTTGCAGCATGGGTGCCGTGACCATAAAAATGATGAGCAAAACCAGAGTGACGTCTATGTAGGGAATGACGTTGATCTCGGCCATGGGTGCCCGGCGTTTGCCGCGCACCCCTCGGGTAGAGGTGAGATTCATTTTGTGTGTGCCTGACGGTGCAAGAGACTTAGAAATTCTTCAGTGAAGGTTTCGTAGCGGTTGGCCAGGCGGCCAATTTCGGTGGAGTAGCGGTTGTAAGCCATGACCGCCGGGATGGCGGCAAACAAGCCCATTGCAGTGGCTATCAGGGCTTCAGATATGCCCGGTGCGACCATGGCCAGCGTAGCCTGCTTGACCGAACCGAGCGAGCGAAAAGAATTCATGATGCCCCAGACGGTTCCGAACAAACCCACGTAAGGGCTGGTTGAGCCTACCGTGGCCAGAAAAGGCAATCGTTCATCAAGGCGTTCGAGTTCGCGGTTCAAAGCCACCCGCATGACTCTTTGAGTGCCTTCTACTACCGCGTCTGCGGCCATATTGGGCTGTTGCTGCAACCGGGCAAATTCCTTGAAACCAGACAGGAAAATGCTTTCCAGTCCTTCCGTCTCATAGTCATCACGGGTAAGTTGGCGGTACAGATCAGCCAGGTCAATACCTGACCAAAAACGCTCCTCGAATTCTTCCGAGGTACGCTGGGCGCGTTTGATTTCTTGATATTTGGAGAAGATAAAAGACCATGAAACCACGGATGCCATCAACAGGATGGCCATCACGATTTGTACAACCAGGCTGGCTTCTTTAATCAGGGTAATGATGGATAGTTCAGAACTCATGTTTCAGGCTTTGCAGTAATGGTTCGGGAATGGCGACAGGACGTACCCCATCAGCCCTGAGACAAACGACCTTAATCAGGGCGGCACTGAGTGTTTCCTCATCGCCACGCAATAAGGTTTGACTAAATACCAGGCTGGCCGGACGCAGCAGGGTAACAGCAGCCGTGGCGGTGAGGGCATCGTTGAAGTGGGCCGGTTTCAGGTATTCGATGGTCAATGATTTGACCACAAACATGACCCCCATACGGTGCAACACGTCATCCAGTTCATACCCCAATGCTCTGAGGTATTCGGTGCGGGTACGCTCGAAAAACTTGAGGTAATTGGCGTGATAAACCATGCCTCCGCTGTCTGTGTCCTCATAGTATACACGTACCGGCCAGTGGAATTTTTTCATGCCTGTGTTCGGTCGGGGTTGATTTTGGTTAATAGTGACGGAGTTAAAACAGGGGGGACTGAGTGTCGGCGGCTCTCGGTGCATCAAGTCCTAGATGCAAATAAGCCAGACGGGTAGCGACTCGGCCTCTGGGGGTGCGCATGATGAATCCTTGTTGAATCATGTAGGGTTCCAGCACATCTTCTATAGTGCCGCGTTCTTCACTGAGTGCAGCCGCCAGATTATCCAGACCCACCGGCCCACCCTGAAACTTTTCGATCAGCGTATACAGGAAATTTCGGTCGAGTTGGTCGAATCCGTGTTTGTCTACGCTCAAAAGCTGCAAGGCCCGATCCGCAACCTCGGCGTTCACTCGCCCTCCTGCTAAAACCTCGGCGAAATCCCGCACTCTGCGCAATAGCCGGTTGGCGATACGCGGTGTGCCCCGGGAGCGACGAGCAATTTCGATGGCACCTTCATCGGTCATGTCTATGCCCAGCAGGTGGGCTGAGCGGCGAACGATTCGGGTGAGTTCTTCTGTGCTGTAAAACTCCAGACGATGCACAATGCCGAAGCGATCTCTGAGGGGGGAGGTCAGCAAACCGGCCCGGGTGGTCGCACCCACCAGCGTGAAGGGAGGAATATCCAGCTTGATGGAGCGGGCCGCCGGGCCATCACCAATCATGATGTCGATTTGATAATCCTCCATGGCCGGGTAGAGCACCTCCTCAACCACCGGACTTAATCGGTGAATTTCGTCGATGAACAATACATCATGTGATTCAAGATTGGTGAGCAAGGCCGCCAGATCACCCGCTTTTTCCAGTATGGGCCCCGAGGTTTGCCGCAGGTGCGCCCCCATTTCATTGGCAATGATGTGGGCCAGGGTGGTTTTGCCCAGACCGGGAGGGCCGAATATCAGTACGTGATCCAATGCCTCGCGCCGCTTGCGAGCCGCTTGTATGAATATGGCCAGTTGTTCGCGCATGGCTTGTTGGCCGATGTAATCCTCTAGTCGGCGCGGCCTTATGGCGCGATCCAAAACCTCATCATCACGGGTTTCACTCGGCGCGATCAGTCGTTCGGTATCCATAATGGCTTAATCCTGACGTGCCACAGACTGCAAGGCCGCTCGGATGAGGTCCTCACTGCGCTTGCCTTCAGCGGGTATTCGGCGGATCAGGGTTTGGGCCTCCAGGGGTTTGAACCCCAAGGCGATTAACGCGCTAATGGCATCGTCGGCGGCATCGCTGGCTGTGGAAACATGGGTGACACTGCCTACCGGATCGGTAGATGTCGCCGAGGGGCCAGGTAAGCGGTCAGCCAGTTCGATGATCAACCGTTCTGCCGTTTTTTTACCTACGCCGGGCAGTTTCACCAAACGGGTGGTGTCCTGGTTGCGGATAGTGCTGTAAAAATCCTCTACGCTGAGTCCTGACAATATGGCCAGTGCCAGACGTGCTCCTACACCGGTGATGCGGATCAGACTGCGGAACAGGCTTCGTTCGGGTTCAGAGTAAAACCCGTACAGGCTGTGGGCATCTTCGCGTATGGCCAGATGGGTATACAAGGTGATGGTCTGGCCAGTTTCAGGCAGCTTGTAAAATGTGGACATAGGCACATCCAGTTCATAGCCTACGCCTGCCACATCCAGCAACATGGAAGGGGGTTTTTTCTGGATGATCACACCGCGTAGAAATCCGATCATGGCTGAATTACTCCGGCTTTGAGCAAGCGGTTGCGGGTTTGGCGGTGGTGGATGTGGCAAAAGGCCACGCCCAGTGCGTCGCTGGCATCGACCGGTAACCGCTCTGGATGTTTAAGCAGAAATCTCACCATGTGTTGAACCTGAAGCTTGTCGGCACTGCCTTTGCCCACCAAAGCCAGTTTGATTTCCCGGGCGGCATACTCGTGCACCACCACGCCGGCGGCCAAAGCCCCGCACATCGCGGCCCCTCGGGCATGCCCCAGTTTCAGGGCTGAATCGGCATTTTTACTCATGAATACCCGTTCTATGGCCAGTTCGTCGGGTTGATACTCGCAGGCAATGCGGTGTACTTCATCGAAAATACGTTTGAGACGGGTAGGAAAATGATCGGTGTCGGTGTGGATACACCCGCAAGTGACCAGGAGTGGACCTTTAGGGGTGTCGTTGATAAGCCCGTATCCGGTAATTCTGGAACCCGGATCCAGACCCATGACGAGTGTCATGATGGATCCTCAAGCGATGTGTGCAAGGATTTCCTCGCTGATGTCAGCATTTGAATAGACGTTTTGAACATCGTCCAGATCTTCCAATCGCTCCAGCAGACGAATCATTTTTTCTGCGTCTTCCAGTTCCAGTGATACGCTGGTGCTGGCTCTGAGGGTTACTTCGGCCGTATCCGGCTTAAAACCCGCTGAGGTCAGGGTGTCTCGCACCGGTTCCAGATCGTCAGCGTGTACCAGAATATCTACCGAACCATCCTCATTGTTGATGACATCCTCCGCACCGGCTTCCAGTGCAGCCTCCATCAGGCGGTCTTCGTCGGGAGGAGGCGGAAAGCTGATGATTCCGGTTTTGCTGAATAGATAAGCCACCGATCCGTCAGTACCCAGATTGCCACCCAGTTTGGTGAAGGCATGACGCACCTCGGAAACCGTGCGGTTGCGGTTATCGGTGAGGCAATCCACCATGACGGCTACCCCACCCGGGCCGTAGCCCTCGTAACGGACTTCTTCGTAATGGTCACCCTCCAGGGCACCGACACCTTTTTTGATGGCCCGCTCTATGGTGTCTTTGGTCATGTTTTCGGACAGGGC
>JBPCSC010000119.1:0-2468 GCA_051007495.1 Methylococcaceae bacterium
CTACGAACCTTTTCCGCCTAAAGGCGGGACTACGAACCTTTTCCGCCTAAAGGCGGGACTACGAACCGGATACTGCCCTCTACCTCCTATCACTTTGATTTGCTAGCATCAAAGCCACAGTATTTTCCCCTACCCACTCAACTACGGAGCAAGCAAGCATGGCTATCCTCACTGGAACCTCTATCAACGACAAAATCATAGGCACGGCCAATTCCGACACCCTCGACGGTCAGGATGGCAACGACACTGTACAAGGATTTACCGGAGACGACTCAATACTGGGCGGCAATGGTAACGATTTTCTTGACGGCAATACCGGCAACGATACCTTGCTGGGCGGTGTCGGCGATGACACCCTTTGGGGCGGGGCCGATGCCGATCTGCTCAAGGGCGAAGACGGCAACGACAGCCTGGACGGAGGGTCCGGTGCCGATACGCTGGACGGCGGCGCAGGCGGCGATACCCTGACCGGCGGTGAAGGCGATGATGTGTTTTACATCGACAATCTGGGTGATCTCATCGTGGAACCCACCCGCGAAACCGGCATTGATCGGGTACTCAGCAGCATTAGCTACACCCTGCCTGAAGGCATTGAATACCTGCAACTGCTAGGCGCGGCGGCCCTGGATGGCATAGGCAACAGCCTGAACAATCAGCTTACAGGCAACGATGCCGCCAATTTTCTGGATGGCGGGGCCGGAATGGACACCCTGCTTGGTGGTGCCGGGGCCGACACCCTGCAAGGCGGCATAGGCGTTGATTGGCTGCAAGGTGGCGATGACGACGACCTTTACCTGGTCAGCAGCACTGAAGACAAAATCATGGAAACCGCCGGCGGCGGCCAGGGCGACGAAGTGCGTAGCAGCGTAGATTTCGCCCTGACCGACTATGTTGAACGCCTCACTCTGGCCGGAACCGACAATCTGAGCGGCACGGGCAACAGCCTGGACAACCGCCTGACCGGCAACAGCGCAGCCAATCGGTTGAGCGGATTGGCCGGCGACGACCAGCTCTCAGGCAACGGTGGCGACGACACCCTCAGCGGAGGTTTGGGTGCCGACACCCTGGACGGCGGCACCGGCAACGACACCGCCACCTACAGCGGCAACTCCAGTGGCTATCAAATCAGCCTGTACGGCGATGCCAACACCTGGCTGATACAAGACATCAACCCGCGTGATGGCGACGATGGCCGCGACCTGCTCATCGGCATAGAACGCATCGCCTTTGCCGACGTTATCAAAACCGCCGCCGAGATGGCCGGCAGCCTGCCTGGCCTGTCCATCGCGGATGTCAGCCAGCTTGAAGGCACAAGCAAAACCAACAGCCTGTTCAAATTTCCCGTTACGTTATCGGCGGCCAGCAGCACCCCGGTCACGGTGGCGTACCGCGTGCTGGCCGGCACCGCCAGTGCCGGCAGCGATGTCATCCTCAAATCCGGCACGCTTAACTTCAACCCCGGCGAACTGCGCCAAACCGTGAGCGTCACGGTAAAAGCCGACAGCACGGTCGAAACCGACGAACAGTTCAGCGTACAGTTAGGCCAGGCCATCGGTGCCAACTTAGGCCGCGCCACCGCCACCGGCACCATACGCAACGACGACACCGCCCCGGCCACCCTGTCGATCACCAACACCCGCATCGCCGAAGGCAATGACAGCCATGCCGGCGTCACCCTCAGCGTGCAACTCGCGGTTGCCTCCAGCAAAATCGTGCGGGTCAACTACACCACCGCCAACGGCACCGCCCTGGCCGGCAGCGATTACGTCGCCCAAAAAGGATTTCTGCTGTTCGCCCCCGGTGTCACCCGCCAGGATCTCACCATCCCCTTGCTGGGCGACACCACCGTCGAACCCGACGAAGCCTTCACAGTAAGCCTCAGCAAACCCGACAACGCCGCGCTACAACCCGGCCAATCCAGTGCCACCGTCACCCTGCTCAACGACGACCAAGCCCCGGTTCTGCCCAGCCTCAGCATTGCCGATGTGTCCCTGCGTGAAGGCAACGACAACAGCGGCCTGGCCAGCCTCAGCGTTAGCCTGTCTGTGGCCAGCAGCCAAACGGTCACGGTGAACTACGCCACACAAGACGGCACCGCCCTGGCAGACAGTGATTACACCGCCACCCGTGGCGTACTGACGTTTGCGGCGGGAGAAACCCAAAAAACCGTGAGCATCCCCATTTTGGGAGATACACAGGTCGAGTCGCAGGAATCATTCAACCTGGTGCTCAGCGACCCGGTCAACGCCAGTCTGGCCCGCACCACCGCCACCCTGGTGCTGGATGATGACGACCTTGCCCAAGCCACCCTACAGCGGTTGTCCGTCACCGCAGACGGAACCGAGGGGAATGGTGATAGCACCTCCCCCGTCTTTTCCCCGGACGGGCGGTATGTGGCGTTTGCGAGCGGGGCCAGCAACCTGGTCAGCGGTGATGGCAACAAGGCTGGCGATGTTTTCGTGATGCCG
>JBPCSC010000120.1:0-1988 GCA_051007495.1 Methylococcaceae bacterium
GGATATTCCTGTTCACGTCGCGAGTCCCTGCCCGGGTTTTTAGGCCTGGCCGTTTTGATCGACTACCTGGCTATTACGGTGGGAGGTATCAGTGCTTATTGCTGGACTCCGGCCTACGCCTTCTTGCTACCGGCTTATGGGGCGGTGTGGATGGCAGGACGCTATTGCCGGACTCAAGGCTTAACATGGGCTGATCCATTGCTGGCCGTATTACTTTGGGGCGGAAGTAGTGTGGCGTTCCTGATTTCTGAACTCGGCTTTTATCAGTTTTCAGGGTATGTCCAGCAGGATATTCTGGCGTATGCCACCAGCATGATTCAGTATTATCCTTCCTATATTGTGCCCGGTGTGATCTATGTATTGGCCATACTGGTTATGGCCCGGATACCCGGACTACACACTGGTCGCCGTTTTTCGTAATCCGCTTAATTGCATCAACTCATGGTATTGCTCATGGACTACTCTGTTATTGCCCAATCAGTCACTGAAATTGAAACCGACTGCCTTATTTTAGGGTTTTATGCCAAGCGTAAATTATTGCCTGAAGCGGCCAGGGTCGACGACCACCTGCAAGGCTTGTTGACTCAGTTACTCAAGCGTGACGGTATCGAAGGCAAGCCAGGCAATCTGTTGGTGGTTAATCATGTTCCTGGTTTTGGTAGCCAGCGTATTGTACTGGTGGGACTGGGTAAAAAGAATGAATTAAATCCGGCCAGTTATCGCAAGGCACTGGCAGCAGCAGCCAGTAAAGCCATGGACTGCGGTGCCAAACAGGCGGTTAGCCTGCTGCATGAAGCCGTGGTTTCAGGCCACGATTCGGCTTGGGGTATACGACAAGCCGTGGAGTTATTTGAAGCGGCGGCTTACCGGTTTACCGGTTTGAAAAAGGATGAGGACGAAAAGCCTCATCGCCTCACCCGCATTCATTTTTCCGTCCTGAACGACGATACCGCTGTTTTAGAGGGCGCGATTAAGCTGGGTAAATCCATAGCTTTAGGTATGAATATCGCCAGGGATCTGGCCAATCTGCCCGGCAATATCTGTACACCGACTTATCTGGCCGATCAGGCGGAACACCTGGTCAGGCATAAGAAACTCAAATGCAGAATCCTTAATGAATCCGATCTTGAAGCGTTAGGCATGAATGCCTTTCTGTCGGTTTCCAAAGGCAGCGAACAACCGGCCAAGTTAATCATACTGGAATACAGTGGTGGAGATAAAAACGATAAGCCTTATGTGCTGATTGGCAAGGGTTTGACTTTTGATGCCGGAGGGATTTCGATCAAACCTGCCGCCAATATGGATGAAATGAAATACGACATGTGTGGCGGGGCCGCCGTAATAGGTACTCTGGCCGCTGTATCAGAACTGGAACTGCCCATTAACGTGGTGGGTTTGGTGCCGGCCTCTGAAAATCTTCCGGATGGAAAAGCCAATAAACCCGGTGACATCATTAAAACCATGCTGGGTTTGACCGTTGAAATTCTCAATACCGATGCCGAGGGGCGTTTACTGCTGTGTGATGTCCTCACCTATGCCCAGCGGTATGAGCCTGAGGTAGTTATTGATGTAGCCACCCTGACCGGGGCCTGTATAGTGGCTTTAGGGCGGCATCCCAGTGGGTTGATGAGTAACAACGAGAAACTGGCGGCTGATCTCACTCAGGCGGCTAATACTGCCTGGGACAGAGTCTGGTCTTTACCTTTGTGGGACGATTATCAAGAGCAATTGAAGTCCAATTTTGCCGATCTGGCCAATATCGGAGGGCCGGATGGGGGCAGTATTACGGCAGGATGCTTTCTATCCCGGTTTGCCAAGGATTTGACCTGGGCGCATATCGACATCGCCGGCACGGCCTGGAAGACCGGAAAAGATAAAGGAGCGACCGGTAGACCGGTGCCGCTATTGGTTCAATATCTGTGTGATCGTTCTAAACCAGAATGAGCCGAATCGATTTTTATAAACTGAAAACACAGGATGTCCGCAAT
>JBPCSC010000121.1:0-2725 GCA_051007495.1 Methylococcaceae bacterium
TATTGTAAACGACAGTTTAAATTCAGGGGCGGTTAAAGATACACTCAAGTCTGGTGCAGGCAACGACTCTATAAACTCAGGAACCGGCAACGACCTGGTAGATGCCGGTGAAGGTGACGATACTGTACTGGCCGGAGCAGGAAATGATACGATTATCGCCGGTACTGGAATGGACAAACTGGACGCTGGAGCCGGTGATGATGTTTTCAGCTTCAAATACTCTGGCATAGTGGATGACCAGGCCTTGACCACGCTTGATACCGTTATAGGTGGGTCCGGTACTGATACCGTGCTTATAGCCAGGGACGCTGCTGATGATGTGACTCTGGACGACACTATTTTCACTAACTGGACAGATGTAGAAACCCTTGATATCTCAAATGCAAAAGATACTCTGGATGAAGACACCCGTGCAGGATCGGTAGAAATAGATTCTCTGGCCATGACAGCGATGCTCCACAACATCGTTACTGGCAAAGGAAATGACTACGTCCATATCGGTAGTGGTTTTAATGCCGCGATGAACGTAGAAATAGGTGGTGGTAACGATGAGATTGATGCCTCGTTAACGCCCATCAGTTCCAGTTTGACGGTTAATGTCGTAGCCACCAACGACAGGAATCCCAACCTCACCCTGGATGATACGCTTAAAGGCGGATCAGGCACCAATGACACAATCAAACTGACTGCCAACAGCGACAAAACAGTTACCAACGCCGTTGGTTTTGAAAATATCATCATCGTGGACGGTAAAGACATCAATGGAGACAAAATCGGTGATTCTTCTGCCGATTTGACCTTAACCGATGACGTGGTGGATTCAGGCCAGGTAATGCTGATAAATGCCTCGGCACTGAGGAATCCTGAAGGTACTGGCACATTTACTTTTGATGGTTCAGCAGAAACGAATGGAAGTTTTAATCTTACTGGTGGTGCTAATGCGGATACCCTCAAGAGTGGAAATGGCAATGACACCATAGACGGTGGCGCAGGTGCCAACTCCATAGACGGGGGTCTTGGTGACGACAAAATAACCACAGGGTCTGGAAATGATACGGTATCCGGTAATTTTGGTAACGACACCATAGACGGTGGCGCAGGTGCCAACTCCATAGACGGAGGTTTCGGTGACGACATTATCACCACGGGTTTCGATAATGACACGGTTATTGGAGGAACCGGTAACGACACTATAGACGGTGGTGCAGGTGCCAACTCCATAGACGGCGGTCTTGGTGCTGACAAAATAACCACAGGGTCTGGAAATGATACGGTATTGGGCAATGCGGGTAATGATGTTATCTCCACCGGTGACGGTGCCGATTCCATAGACGGTGGTAATGGAAACGACAGCATTGACGGCGGTGCCGGTGAAGATAGCCTGTGGGGTTCAAACGGAAAAGATACTCTAACAGGAGGGAGTGGGATTGATCGTTTCTTCTACACCCAGGATGATATTGAAGTTGCCAATGTTGACACGATTATGGATTTCGTTTCAAAAGAAGACAAAATTGTCTTTGAGGGTATTTCAGGATCAAGCCGTGATCAACCCACCAAAACGATTGAATTTAAGGGTAACTTTGGTTCATTTGGTGCTTCTCAAGGGGCGATACTGGAAGGTATTCCAGGTGTATCCGCCAACGATGGCATCATTGAAGCGGTATTTGAGGCCGACATAAACACGTTATGGTTCAACCTCAATGAAGACGGCGCACTGAATGGTGATGACCTGCAAATTATCCTGACCGGAGTAACTAAACTTGATCAGGCTGATTTTGCCGTGCTCTAAGCCCTGGTCCTTGCTTCAGGGTTCTTTCAAGCGTACGCGCTGAACTGATCCCCTCATTCTTTTTGAATGGGGGGATTTTTTTTCTGCATGGTTTGGATAAGCAGACCTTATCCTCCATAAATTATTTTATAATTTCTCATATTCATAAACGCGTCACCCGTTACTGAACGGCGCGGGTAGAATAATGCTTTGAACATTTTTCGGAAGGATGATGATGTTAGCTGGTTTTTTTACGCACGTTATTTTAATTTTTCTGGTGGCAAGCGGCACGGCGTGGGCAGTTTCTGATACGCCTGGCAGTGATTTTGTCGATAATGGCGATGGTACGGTGTTACACAAGAAAACCGGCCTGGTGTGGATGCGCTGTGCCTTGGGTCAGACCTGGACTGGACAAACGTGTCTTGATACCACTCGTTATTACAATTACGACAGGGCAAGTACCCTTACCGTTGTTTATGCAGGGAAAAGTGACTGGCGTTTACCCAATGCACAGGAAATTCAATCTTTAATAGACCGTGAGCGTAGCCATCCCGCCATTAACACGAGTATTTTTCCGAATACTGACCGCGTTGCCTTCTGGTCAACTTCGCCTGTCGTGGGCAGTTCTAACGGGGCATGGGCTGTTTTTTTCGACGATGGCCGTGTGGACTACAGCAGCCGAAACAGTGCTTTGGCTGTTCGCCTGGTACGTGGCAACCCGTATTTAAGTACCGGTAGTCGTTTAACGGATTATATAGCAGGCTATGAGGCCACGGTAAACGACAGAGTGACCGGTTTAATGTGGGCGCGTTGTGTGTTGGGTCAAACCTGGAATGGAATTACCTGTACTGGCACGGCTCAAAAATATACCTTGCAACAGGCACTGGCAGTCAACAGTACGCTGTCAGGTTATAAGGATTGGCGATTGCCTACCGCCAATGAACTCATCAGTCTGGT
>JBPCSC010000122.1:0-7274 GCA_051007495.1 Methylococcaceae bacterium
ATCCGCCTCGAATACACCGTTGCCATCGAGATCGAGTAGCAGGCTGGATGGTTCGGTCGAGTACGCGATGGAGTGGTCGGCATCAAGCGTATCACCCAGCGGCATATCCTGCTTCAGACTGCTCAGTGTCTGGCCATCCAGTTTGATGACATCCCGCACTTCAGGGCTGAAGCGCACCAGGTTGCGGGCATCAATTTCACGTATCAGATCGTGCGTTCCGGGAGCCAGGTCATCTTCACCCAGAGCCGTGGCCGCATAAAGGTAAACATCCCGTCCTTTGCCGCCTTCCAGAGTATCGTTACCCGCACCGCCGGTCATCCGGTCGCGTTTTGCATCGCCCCGAATCAGATCATCGCCGTCCTCACCGAACAGCTTGTCGCGGCCGTCCCCGCCGTCCAGCGTATCGTTGCCGTCGCCGCCGTACAGCCAGTCATCGCCCAGATCACCCAGAATGGAATCCTGGCCGGCTTCGCCGTCCAGTCGGGTATCAGACCCGTGTCCGCCGTCCAGGGTGTCATCCCCATCGCCGCCGTATAACGCATCGTGGCCTTCACCACCCAGCAGTGAATCATTGCCGGCCAGTCCGCTCAGGGTATCGGCCCCCATCAATCCCTGTAAGGTATCGCTACCCTCGGTGCCTACCAGATTATCGTCAGGGCTTTGGGTTGGATCGGTATTGCCGCTCAGTGTGATGCCCGGTTGCGCGGCATCGGTCTCGATTCCCAAAAAGCCTGGATCGACAATCTGGCCGTTGGCCGTCAGGTCATCGTCACCGCCGCCGCCATCGGTAAAGGTTATGACCACCTGTTCAATAAATCCATCTCCGTTTTGATCAAACAACTCGGCCCCGTCATCGAAGGTCGAGAGGTTGCCGTCAGCCATGTAGGCATAGACATGAGGGGTTGGATTGTCGAGGGTCGCGCCGATTTTGTAGTACGTGTGCGCCTTGACACCTTCCGGTAATTCGATGATGACCCGTGTCTGCAAACCCGAACGGCTGGGATCAAGGTCGATGAGAGGGGCTTCCCCCGTCTTGTTTTGTACGGTGAAATCCAGAATACCGCTCATCACCGGATCGACCGTAATCCCGGCCAGTGCGGTATTGATCGCCGCTGCCACATCCGGTTGGTAGCGGTTTTCGACATCCTGCGGGGTCAGAACCTTGACACCGATCAACTGCGCGTTGGGGTCTATTGCAATCGACGCGCTGGCAATGCCCGATGCCTCGCCGGTATTTGTGACCAGATCCCCCGCAATCAGTGAACCAAAACTGGCGGGCGGTGCCGCCACCCCGGCATTGAAATTCTCGGCAGTCGTTATCGGCAAGGTTGTGACCTGAGCTTGAGTGGCGTCGGGTATGCCGTCACCGTTGAAATCCCCACCCTTGACCAGCGATTCCACACTGGGCAGAACCCCATCCTGGTCGGTCTGAATGGTGAAGGCCAGAGGTAATTCCCCTTGGTAATTGCCTGCAGTGTCGTACAAGCGGGCGACCAGGGAATAGGTTCCGTCGGCCAGTTCAAGGGGCGTGACATTGATCGTACCGGCGGCAATGTCCTCAGCAGTCAAGGGGGCGTTGGCCACCGTAGACTCCTGCCCGTTGGCATCCTGGCTGATCAGCTTCATCACATAACCGGGCTTGATATCCGCTGCGGGATCATTGGCCAGAGTGATATCAAAGCTGGGTGTCGAGTCGTTGGTGATCGGCACGCCGACCGTGTTGATCGCTCCGGTGAGCTGTATACCCAGTGGAGCCGTTGGGGCTTGGGTGTCAAGCGTCAGGGTGAAGGATTTCTCGGCCGCCACGCTTTGATCCTCTGCCAGGAGTTCCACCGTAAAGGTGTAGTCACCATCCTGCCCCCTTTGGCCTTGGTCGTTGACCAGCGTTGAGGTGTCGATATTGAGTACCTGCCACGCCCCGGCTTCATCGGCCGTGACCCGATCCAGTGTCGAGTGATCCGGTTCCAGCACCACAAGCTGTGCACCCGGTTGGGTTTTGCCTTGCAGCGAGAACACTTTTTGGTTGGTTACCCCGTCATTGGCTCCTTCACCGGTATCAAAACCGGGGGGCAGTTCAACGGTGGGGGGCTCGATGAAATCGGCGATGACCAGATTGAATGCCGAATGTACCGAGAGACCGGCCGCATCGGTGGCGGTGATCTGGATGGGATAGGTTCCGGCCTGGGTCTTATCGGGTGTACCGCTGAATTGGGCGGTGGAGGGGTCAAAGTGCAACCAGTCCGGCAGGGACTGACCGCCCGCCAAGCCAGCACTCAGGGTCAGCGTATCGCCGGCATCGCTGTCTTTGAAGGCCTCGGTCGGCACGGTATAGCTGAACGCGACGGTCTCGATGCCGGTTTGATCGGTCAGTGCAGCGGCGGCTACCGGTGCATGATTGATCGGTGTCAGTGGCAGCGTCACCTGACTGACTGCCGAATGCAGTCCATCGAGGACGTTATCGACCAGGGCATAGCGGAAGGTGGCCGCTTCTATGCGTCCGGCGGTAGGCTGGAAGCGCAGATCCAGGCTGCCCTGATCAAGCGACAACACCGTACCGTCAGCACCTAAAACCAAGGGGCTGCCATCGGCCTGCGTCAGTGTTCCGCCCACCACATCAAGAATGACCAGTCGATTGGGCGCACCACCAACCGGGTCACTCAGGGTGGTGGGAGCCAGTCGGATATTGGCGACCGTGGGTATCGAATCTTCCAGAACGGCTTGTCCGTTCAAGGCCAACAAGGTCAGATCACCTCCGGCGGCCGGTGGCCGTTCCGGGGCCACCGAGAGCGCGACCGTGGCGGTGGAGTTCTGGGTGCGGGCATCGCCATCGTCGGCGGTCACATCAATGTGGGCATCTGTAGCACCAGGCGTGGCCTTAAAGCTCAGATCGAACAAGGCGTTATTCAGTGCGTTGGGCGCACCACTCAGGCGAAGTCCGCCGTCGGTGAGAGGGTTGATCGTGACGCCACTGGCATCCGGCAAACTCAAATTGCCCCGCGTCGGTGCCAGCAGCACGGTGACGGCACTGCTGTCCCCGTCCACGACCTGCAAACCCGGTACGCCGGTTAGTGTGGAGCTGGAGACGGTGGTGGATGATGGCAAGATCAAATGGGGCGAATCGAGTACCGCGATGTTCAGCGTCCCAACCGCATCCGGTGTCAGTGGCTGATTGTCTGCCACGCGCACATCCACCTGGAAATATCCCGGTTGACCGGTCACGCTCAGTGTATCCAGTGCGCGGTTCAACGCATTGATGTCACCGGTCAGCGTGACGGTGCCGGCATCGTTGCGGGCCTGCGTCACGCCGGTGGATTCAGCAATGGCGATCTGGCCGCCGGTGGGGTTCAGGGTCACGGTCAGCGTGGCTGAATCGGTATCGGCCACCTGCACGCCGGTCACCGCTGTGGGGGTGTTGGCCAGTACGGTGATTGCGGTGGGCAGGGTCTCGGTAGGCGCAGCCTGGTAAACCAGTTTGATGTCATTGCGGGCTGTTTGCGTGAGCGTGTCCAGATCGGTGGTGGCCAGGCGCAATGTGCCGCTGCCCAGATTGAGGTCTGCGGTATAGCGCAGGGCTGCCAGGCTGTTGTTAAGGTCGATGGGGCGTCCGCTCAGTTGCCAGGTATGCGTATCCACCGACGTGACGGTCACGCCGGTTTGTTGGGGCAGTTCCAGCGTGCCGCCGGTCGCGGCGAGCGTCACCTGCAAACGTCCGCTGTCGTAATCCGCCACTTTAAGCCCTGCAATGGTCGAAGCCACGCCGTTGACCACCGCGACCGCGCCTTTCGGCACGCTCTGGGTGGGCGAGGACAATACGGCAAGGTTCAGCGTCGTGCTGGTGTTGGGGGTCAGGTTGAAGTGGTCGTCCGAGTCGATGTGCAGTGTCGCCCGGCTTACCTGGGGGTCGGCTTTGAACGCCAGGGTGCTGAGGGTGTGATTGAGGTCATTCACCAAACCGTCCAGTTGCACTGCACCGTTGGCCTGCGGCGTGAGGGTGGTTCCGCCATAAGGTGTCAGTGTGATGCCGCCTTGGGTCGGAGTCAGTGTCAGCGTAACCGGCACGCCGCGCCGGCCATTTTCTTCATCGGCGATACTGAGACCTGTAACCGGCGTGGTTCCGCCGGCCAGCACCTTCGGATTGTCCGGCAACTGAATGGTGGTCACATACAAACCGTCCACGGTCAGCTTGCTGGTGGGGTCATCGGTGGTGGGGTCGCCGTCGTTGGTGGTGATAAGCAGTTTGCCCGCCAGTTCGCCCGGATCGACCGTAAACGCCAGCGATTGCAGCGTGGTGTTGATGTTATCGAAACTCCCTGACAGCACCAGGCTATCACCATCACGACTGATGGCGGCCGGGCCTGTGGCGGTAACCTGGCCTTTTTCAGGGGCTAAAGTTACCGACAGGGTGATATTACCCCGATCACCGTCCCCGATGCTGACACCCGGAATCGGGGTGGCCGTACCGGCAATACTCGGCACCAGCCCTGGCTGGTGAATTTCCAGCGTGGGGGGGTCGTCGTTCCGAATCAGTGAATCGGCACTTTGAATATTGAACGAGACCGGGATGGAGGCATTGTGCAAACTGACGGTGAAGGTTTCACTGGGTTCTTCCAGCACATCGCCACTCACCGAAACAATGAACGGCTTGATGACTTCGCCCGCGCCAAAGCTCAGTGTCCCGGCAGGCAGTGTGCCGCCAAAATCAGCCGCATCGACTGATCCGCTCACTGCGTAATCGACGGTCAGCGGCAATTCAGGATTGCCGTTACGGGTTACGGTAAAGATATAAGGCGTAGTGCCACTGGACCCTTCAGACTGATCCGGGGTTTGAGCGGCAATTTCCAGACGTATCGGAGCCACAGTGCCGGGGTCGACCCCGGACAACGCATTCTGAGCCAGTGCCTTCAGGTCATAGGCCTTGGCCAGGGTCTGAATTTTCGCCATGACGACCAGTTGATCGTAGGCTTCTGCCGCATTGGTCGCGGTGGCCGCTGCGTCCAGTTGTTGATTGCTGCTGGCCAGCACACTGACCGTGCCGGTGAGTAGCGTTTCCACTTTGACACCATCGACATCGCTCCGCAGCGTGGCGGCATTACGGATGAGCGTGGCCACCAGGCTGGAGTCCGTCAAATCCAGCGTTTCGCCCGGATGCGCGGTGATGTAGTCGGACAGCGCGGTGATGACGGCTTGTCCGGCCTGATGGGGACTGAGCGGGCCGGTCGCCGACTGGGTGAGAATGTTACCGCCCAGGTAGATCAGATCGGAGATCTTGGCCCAGGCCGCATACGTCTTGAGACCGGTGACGATGGAGTCGATCGGTGCCAGCGATTGAGTGGTTTGATTGACCGCATTATCGTGCAGCAGATCAACGCTGTCGGCCAGGCCCAAAGCCGTTTTGAGTGCGGTCTGCAGGTTCTCCAGTGTGGACGGATTGGTGTTGCCGCCGGCCATATCAGCCAGCAGCGTGGTCAGGGGATTAACCACGCTGGCTCCGGCGGGGGCCGACAACGGCAGTGCATCGCTGTCTGCACTCAACACCTGCAACGGCCCATTGCCCCCCAGCAGTTCATAGCGGCCTTGTGCATCGACTACTGTGCTGACTTCGCCCGGATCGAACTGACCGTTGCCGTTGGCATCGGCATAAAGCGTCGCGCCGGCAGGCCCGGTGCCTCGATTGACATTGACTTCCATGCCGGTCAGGGTCGACGGTGTGAAGTCCAGTGACACGGCATTACCGGCCGTATCGACCACACCACCGCCTTGCAGGGAACCGCCCAGGGCAATGCCGCTGGCATCGGCATCTTCTGTCTGAGCCACGTAGGCAAAATGCAGTGTCGTCGTGCCTGAACCGCTGATCAGGGTGGCCAGTCGGGTGGTCGGCACGAGCGCACCGCTGGCATCACGGGTATCCAGCGTCAAAACCAGAGACGTGCCGACGGCAGCGGTGACCGGACGGCTGAACGCCACATCAAACAACAGGCTATCGCCGGTGGCGTACTGTGTTGGAGCCGTTCCGCCATTCGCGCCTACAGCCTGCACGCTCAGAATGCGTGCCGTGTCATCATCGTCCAGAATGGTGCCTTGTGCGGCCGGAACCGGTGTATGGATTTCCAGCCCTGTCGCGGAAGCGGCCGGATTGATCTGAGTCAGGCGTACCGTAAAGGTCTCGGTATTTTCCACCACCCGGTCGGCCAGAATGGGGAGGTTCAGGGTGTGTGCGCTGTCCCCGGCGGCGAACTGAACCGTGCCGGAGGGCAGTGTGTTGCCAACAAAATCAGAGGCATCCGCGCTACCGCCGGTGTCCACCTGCCAGGATACCGTGGTCACCTGGCTCAGATCACCGCCCCGTTGCACGTTGAAAGCGTACTGCGTCTTGCCTCCGGTACTGCCTTCAAGCACTGAAGCCTCTACGCTGCTGATGCTGAAATAACTGACCGGCTTGATGTTCAGTTCCACCGTTCTCACGGCATCGGCCTTATTGGTCGATGCCTGATAGACCAAAGCCCCGGCCGATCCATTGAAACCTGGCACCGAAAGGTATTGCAGTGCCGCCAACTGGGTACTATCGAGGCTCATGCCCACAGTGACCGGCGTACCGTTGTCCAGCGTGAGTTGGCCGGTGGACGGTACAGCCGAAACCACGATCGCAACATCTGCCGTGCCGGCAGCGAGGGGTTCGCTCAGGCTGACGACGGACTGATTGAGTGCGGCCGATTTGAATTCGGAAAACTGGTCAAGCTGCACCGTCTGCCGGGTTTGTTCGGTGGGAAAACGGCTGGACCCTTGCACCGTGATGTCAAGCGCGGCGGTAGCGGTTTTGTCGGCCTGATCGCTCACGGTATAGGTGAAGTGATCGGTCAGGGTTTGGTTGGTCCCGCCCAGGTTTTGCACCCCGGCCAAGGTATTGTCCAGCGTGTAGACATAGTGACCGTCGGCATTCAGGGTCAAGCTGCCGTACTGTCCCTGAATCGCCTGGCCGGTCTGACCGCCGGTCAAACCAGTGACGCGCAGGCTATCACCGTGGTCGACATCGGTATCGTTGGTCAGCACATTGCCGGTGGGATCAATACCCGGTGTCGCGCCTGAAGCCAGTGCTATGGCCGTGTCGTTGCTGGCCACAGGCGCATCGTCGGCACCTTGCACGGTGACGGTGAGCGTCGCGGTGCTGGTGAGACCGGCGGTGTCTTGTACGGTGTAGGTGAAGGTATCGGTTACGGTGTCGGTCGCCAGACGCAGGGCTTGTACCGTGCTGTTGGCGTTATCGACCACATAGCTGT
>JBPCSC010000123.1:0-9804 GCA_051007495.1 Methylococcaceae bacterium
GCCGCATCCGCCGGAACCGCCACCGCCGCCACCTGGCTCAAAGCCTCCTGCGCCCCCGCCACCGCCGCCGCCGGCGACTCATTCGCCGCCAGACCCGACACCAGCGATTGCTGCAAACTACCCGCCTGCTCGGCATTCAAGCCATTCGTCAACTGCGCCACCGCCGCCTGCGCCGCCTCACCCCCTTGAGCCAGGGCCGTCAGCAGATCAGGAGCAGGAGCAGGAGCAGGAGCAGGTGCGGATGAAGAGGGAGAGGTTTCGGTGGTCATGGTGGTTGCTCCGAATGAAGGGGAAAATGATAAGCGGCAGAGGCTGCCGATTGCCGGCGCAGTCTGTGTCAGTCGGGATCAAACGAAATAAAGGGATAAAAACGTGCGCGGGTGGCGGCTATGAATGCCTGAAATTATAACGTCATCCCCAAAGGGCGTACGCAAAAAAATAATTCATATTGAGGATATATTAGTTAGGCGATTGAATTAGTCGGCTGATTGGGGCGAAACTATTCGGCCTCCCGCATAAAACATTTACCCATGATGACTCAAACCCCCTACGCTCATTCCGGCTTTGTCCACTGGTTTCGGAATTCCACCCCATACATCCATGCCCATAGGGGTAAAACCTTTGTGGTTTCGTTTGATGGCGCGATGGTCGAAACGGCTGATTTTCCCCACCTCATTCATGATTTCGCCCTGTTGGAAGGGCTAGGGGTGCGTCTGGTGCTGGTACACGGCATTCGTCATCAGGTTGACAGTCGACTCAAAGCCAAAGGGCTGGTTCCGAATTACCACCAAGGTTTACGCATCACCGATGCCGAGGCTCTGGAATGTGTGAAAGAGGCCGCCGGTACGGTGCGGGTGGAGATTGAAGCCCTGTTATCCACGGGACTACCCAACTCACCGATGGCCGGGGTACGCATACAGGTGGTGTCGGGCAATTTTGTAACCGCCCGCCCCCTGGGCATACGCGACGGGATTGATTTTCAGAACACCGGTGAAGTCAGACGCATAGATGCCGACGGCATACGCCGGGTGCTTGATCTGGGGCATCTGGTGTTGTTATCGGCGATTGGTTATTCACCCACGGGAGACGTCATCAATCTCCGCACTGAAGACGTTGCCACCGCCACGGCCATTGCCCTGGAGGCCGATAAACTCATCATGTTGGGTGGTCACACGCCTGAACCCGAGCATGAGGCGTGCTCATTGCGCCAACTGACCACCGAGGAGGCTGATGGCCTGTTACAGACAGGGCGAATCACCCACCCCGAAGTGGCGCGGCAACTGGCCGCTGCTGTGGCGGCTTCACGGGCCGGGGTCAAGCGGGTTCACCTCATTGACGGCCATACCGAAGGATCCATATTGCTGGAACTGTTCACCCGTGACGGGATTGGTTGTCTGGTGAGTCAAACCCCTTTTGAGACTTTGCGTACGGCCAGGGTTCGAGACATCAACGGTATGCTCGACATCATCAAACCTTTGGCGGAAAAGGGCATATTGGTGGGCCGCACACGCAAGCGTCTGGAGCAGGAGATCAAGGATTATGTGGTGCTGGAGCGGGAAGGTCTCATCATAGGTTGCGCGGCCCTGCATGTTTATCCGCATTCATCTGCCGGGGAACTGGCTTGTCTGGCCTTGCATAGCGATTATCAAGGGGACAAACGCGGAGAGCGATTGCTGCTTCAGATTGAAAAACGGGCCGTGGAACGCGGACTGTCGCAATTATTTGCCCTGTCTACCCAAACCGTGCATTGGTTCCGCGAACACGGTTACGAACCCGCCACCCTGAAGGATTTGCCTTTGGCCAGGCAATCCACCTATGACCTCAACCGTAAATCCCGAATACTGGTGAAGGCACTGGTTATACCCGCCTGAAGCGGCTCAATTCAACCGAGTATGCAAGGGCTAACCGCAGAGTATCCATGAATACCCCACCCGCTTTTCACTACGCTTTACTGGATTGGTTTGACCGGCACGGTCGCAAGGATTTACCCTGGCAAACCGGGCGTAGCCCTTACGCGGTGTGGATATCGGAAATCATGCTGCAACAGACTCAGGTGGCTACGGTGATTCCATACTTTCAGCGTTTTATGGTGCGGTTTCCTGACGTTGCCCACCTCGCCGCTGCCGCTGAGGATGAGGTGCTTTCTGCCTGGTCTGGCCTTGGGTATTACGCCCGCGCCCGTCATCTTCAGGCCGCCGCCCGATTGATGGTGGAACGGCATCAGGCTCAGGTTCCGCAAGATGAGTCCAGCCTGCTGGCTTTGCCGGGCATAGGTCGCTCTACGGCGGGGGCTATCCTCAGCCTTGGCCATGGCATGCGGGCAGCCATCCTGGATGGCAATGTCAAACGGGTGTTGAGTCGCCACCGGGCGGTGGCAGGATGGCCGGGTCTTCCGGCGGTGAGTCGTGAATTATGGCATCTGGCCGAACAGCTAACCCCCAGCGAACGCGTCGCCGACTACAACCAGGCCATGATGGATTTGGGCGCAACCCTGTGTGTGCGCCGGAAGCCACTGTGCCATGTCTGCCCGGTGCAGGCGGGTTGCCAGGCCTTCCAGAGCGGGCAAGTGGATGAATTGCCCGAAGCCCGCCCCGCCAGGGCTATACCCATACGCGCCTGTTTTATGCTGATCGTGTGGAGAACCGGCGGAGAAGTTCTGCTGGAAAAAAGACCACCTGTTGGTCTTTGGGGTGGTTTGTGGACGTTTCCGGAATTTCCCACTCAAAACGCGCTGACCGACTGGTGTCAGGACAAACACCTAAACCCCCACTCCCTGCGCTACCTGCCAACCCGCCATCACCGTTTCTCGCATTACCAACTCGATTACACCCCGACCGTGCTGTCGGCCCCCTGGGTGTACCCCTCGGCCATCGCCGAAACAACCGACTGGCGTTGGTTTAAGTGTGAAGACTCCATAGGCGTTCCGGCCCCGGTGCGGCAATTACTGGACGAATGGCCGCTGCTTACAATTCACCCAGCAGATGTTCCCACTGTGCCATGACGGTGTTGACTCCATAGCGATTAGTGATTTCACTGGCCGCACGCCCCAGTCGTTGCCGCTCCGCCGATGACCGCATCAAGTGACGTAAGCCTGTAGCCAAAGCCTCGGGGTTGTCCGCTGCGACCAGCCAACCATTCACATCGTGCTGGATGATCTCCCCAGGACCCGTCGGGCAATCGGCCGCCACCACGGCCAGTCCGGCGGCCATGGCCTCGCAGAGTGCCATGGGAAAACCCTCATAACGTGACGATAAAACAAACACATCCGCCTCCAGCAGCACGGTCTCCGCGTGTTGAACAACACCCGGCCATAGCACCCGCTGCGAAATACCCAGGCGTTCTGCAAGTCCGCGCAAGGCGTAAGACTGCGGGCCGTCGCCAATGACGGTAAGCGTCCAGTCGGGAAAATCCTCATACAGACGGGCAAACGCTTCGAGCAGGATGTCAAAACCTTTTTGTTCCACCAGGCGGCCCATGGCCAGCAGACGCTGAGCACCCCCCGATGATTTTGCCCCCAAGGCCGGCACGGGGTTAGGCAAAACCCGGCAACGAGGACGCAAAGAGGGCGGAAAATACTCCAGTGCCCGTTCGGTCAGCACCACCACCCGATCCGCCCAGGGATACACCCAGTGCCTGAGCATCACCCAAACCGGCTTGAGCGGATACTGGGCCGGGTCTATGTGTTCTGTTACCACCACAGGCCACTTCAGCCCCCGACTGGCCATAAGCGTCAGCACATTGGTGCTGTCCAGAAAACTGATCACCACATCCGGGGATTCTTCACGCAATACCTGTCGTAATACCCGAATACGCCTGAGGTTGTTTATCAAGGCATCGACTGGATGAGCGGATACAGACAGGAGATCCAAAGGACGATGACGAATACCCGGATGTAACTCAAAAAATGGCGGTGCAGTGCCGTCATCCAGGGTTAATAAGGTCAGTTCCATTCCGGCGGCGGCCCAGTGATTCGCCATAATCGACAATACCCGCTCGGCCCCACCTGCCGTCAAGGCTGGAATAATCAACACCCGCTTCATGCCGGAGTCTGCCCGACAGGATGCCTGAACACACACCGCAGCAGCAGCTTGAATATCCAGACCGGGTTGGCATGCCGCCCCAAAGGGGAGGCCAGAAACCGGAACCAAACCCTTAATCCCTCACCCGCCAAACCGGCACACACCCCATACCAGTACCGATCCAGCGAGCGATATAAAAACCCCTCAGGCAGTTTCAATACCGAGTGGCCCATAGTGACCAATGTCTCCAGCCAGATTCTGGCCGCATGGAGTTGTTCCAGGTTTCCCTGCCAGCGAAAATTAGTAATGGAAAGATGTATCTCTGCCGTTGATTCATCTACCTCAAGACCCAGACTGGCAAGATGCAGACGGCGAATACGATCGGCGGTATTCTGTTGCTCACGTCTGTAACGATGACTGGTATTGTCGGCATGATCGCGGTATTGCACTAAAACCTCAGGGATATTGGCCACCCGAACCAGACGACTCATCCGTGCCCACAATTCATAATCTTCCGCATAAGGGAAATCAGGATCAAAATGCAGGTTGAATTGTTGCAATATACTGCGCCTGAATACTATGGAAGAATGCAGAAAGGTATTATCAAAAACAAGATAAAAACGGATAAGCTCATGCTCGACCGGGGTTTTAACGACGACAGACCGCGCCCCTTGCCGTTTCTCGAACCAACTCCCGACCAAACCCACCTCAGGGTTTTGTTCCAGGTATTGAATTTGCCGTTCCAGACGGTTTGGCAAGCTAATGTCGTCGCAATCCATGCGGGCAATGAATGGGCCCCGGGCCAGTTCAAAACCTTTGTTCAGAGTGGTGATCAAACCCAGATTGGTGGGGTTTTGCTCAAAGCGGATACGCGCATCGGTATACGTCTGGATAATCCTGGCACTGTCATCGGTAGAGCCATCATCAATAACCAATAACTCGAAGTCCGTAAAGGTTTGTTGCAACAGGCTATCCACGGCCTCACGCAAATAGGCCGTGCCGTTATAAACCGGCATGATGATGGAAAGCCTTGGGGTATTGATGGCGTTTGAACGGAACATGTAAGCGTCAGAAGACAGAAGAATTTAGGGGGGTTATAGCTACGATTGCGTCGTCATTTTGAGCCTGGATCAAACACCCGCCTGTTCCTTCAGTTTTATCAGTGCGTATAAGGATTCAAGCCGGGGAGCGGATACAGCGGCTTTGCGTGCGGCGCGTACGGCATTGCCGATGATGGCTTCGGTTTCCAGAGGACGACCGGCTTCGAAGTCGTGCAACATACTGGTTTTGTAGGGCGGCATGGTGCGGGTATTGTCAATCATCTTACTCACCAGATCAGTATCGAGAGGATGACCACACGCGGCGGCAATCTGGCAGATTTCTTCCATGATGGCGCGAATAAAAGGCTCTTGGGAATGGAGTATTCTGGCCGTATCCAAACCACCCGACAGCACCGAGACGGGATTAAACGCCGCATTCCACAGGCACTTCTGCCAGCGGGCGGTGGTGATGTCGCTGGACGCATGACAACTAATACCGGCACGCTGGTAGGCTTCTACCAATAGCCGGGTTTCTTCCGAAATACCACAGGGGTAATCACCCAATACCAGTCGTCCTTGTGACTGATGCCAGATTTTCCCGGGTGCTGTCCGGGTGACACAAATAAACGCCAGACCACTGATGAGTGGCTGATCCGGAAAAGCCTGGTGGATTTCGTCTTCTATCTCAACCCCATTTGAAATCAGCACTATACGGGTTTGACGACCCAGCACTGGCCGGAGTAACGCCACCCGATTAGCCTCTTCGGTTACCTTTATACACAGCAGCACATAATCGGGCATTTCATCCGGCAACTCACCCATCCGCAATACGGCAGCGGGATGGAAATGATACGTACCCAGCGGGGTATCGCTGTGTATCTCTATGCCGTGTTCCTGAATAACGGCATGATCGGAGCGGGCCATTACGGAGACTCGCGCTCCGGTTCTGGCCAGTAATGAACCGTAGAAACTGCCTACGGCTCCGGTGCCTATAATGAGTATGTTCATGATCGGTGTTCCAGACAGGTTTTTATGAACGGTATGGTGAGTTTGCGTTTGGCGGCCAGGGTGGCTTTATCGAGTTCTCTGAGTAATTCGCCCAGATAATTCAGGTCGCGTGGGAAACGCGTCAGCAGAAACTGAATAACTTGAGGTGTCAGTTCCAAACCCAGCGAGTGGGCGTGGAGTTCCAGTACCAAGGGTATGTCGTCTTCGGGCAAGGCGTGTAATCGCAGGGTTAAACCCCAGGCGTAGCGGGTTTTGAGATCGGCCAAAGTAATGGGAATCTGCGTGGGTGGATGAGTGGCCGACAGAATAAGCACACCCTGTCGCTGTCTGGCTTCATTAAATAAATGAAACAACGCCGCTTCCCATTCCGTTTGGCCCGCCACGGACTCCAGATCATCAATACACACCATATCCTGATATTCCAGTCCTTCGAGAACCTGCGGGCCGTGATCCGCCAGTATCGACAAAGGCAAATACGAAATGGACAAACCCAGAGGACTGGCCTCTCGGCAACAGGCATTGAGCAAATGGGTTTTACCGACCCCAGACTCGCCCCAGAGAAATATCAGCGGTTCGCCTTGCCCTTGCGCCGAAGCCATAAGATGCCTTACGGCTTCGGCATTAATGCCGGGGTGATAGCGTTGAAAGCTGAGTTCAGGATTAAAGGCGAAATGCAGAGGAATTTGTTCAGGCATGGGGTTGAGCAGCATTCAGGCTATGGGCAAACCCCGTGGCCCCTATAAAGCCGGCCAGACTGAGTACGATCTCCAGAGTGGCCGCCAGATTATCGTCCGGTTCAAAAGCCTCAGTCACTCCGTGCATGAAATACAACAGGCTCAAAACCGCCGCGATGATGAAATCCCGCCTTAGGCCTTGAATCAAACCCTTAAGTGGAATCAGCAAGGGCAGCAGGGCAATCAGTAAACTGCCCAAAATGGAGTGCAGGTTGCGGTCAATCAACAGGGTGTTCCAGACACTCAGCAATAAAGCCAACCCGGCCCAACTGGCCAAGGTCAACCCGCGAAATACGCTTGATAAGCCTGTCATGATCAGGGGTTCCCGCTGTGTTTGAGCAAACTCGCCATCCGGGCCAGACGCTGACCCAAACACCGGCAGATCTGTCGTTCTTCATCGCTGACCGGCGCACCGCCGCCACTGCGTCGGCTAGGCCCGTAAGGCGTTCCTCCGCTGCGGGTGGTTTCCAATGCCTTTTCGGTGCTGGGTACGCCCACCAGCACCATACCGTGATGGAAAAGCGGCAACATCATGGAAAGAAGAGTGGCTTCCTGCCCGCCGTGCATGGAACCCGTTGAAGTAAACACACCGGCGGGTTTTCCGGCCAGTTCGCCGGCAAACCAGATGGATCCGGCACTGTCGATGAAGTGCTTCATGGCGGCGGCCATATTGCCAAAGTGAGTAGGACTGCCCAGAGCCAACCCATCACACTGCCGGAGATCGTCCAGAGTGGCGAAAGGCGCGTCTTCTTTATAAGGTTTATCCAAAATCCTGGCTCCAGTCGGCCAGACCTCAGGCACCGTCCGCAGCCTGGCTGTGGCACCCGGTATTTCTTCTACCGCAGAGGCAATGATGCGGGCCATCTCGGCGGTTGAACCATAAAGGCTGTAGTACAGAACAAGTATTTCGACCATGGGTGTTGGGGATGTTAGGGTGAAAGAGAACACGGTTTCAGGGTGACATCTGCGTACATGCCGCTTCTGCTTTACGCCGCGAATGGAGCGGCTTATTCTAACACGCCCCTAACCCCTACTAGCCACTCACCGGAGTTGATTCATGACCCTCGAAACCCGTTTGATCGAATACACCCACAACGACACCATACTGGAAGGCTATTACGCCTGTGACGACACCCTGACCAAACCCCGGCCTCTGGTGTTGATCGCCCATGCCTGGGGAGGTCGGGATGAATTTGTCGAAGAAAAAGCCCGTCAGTTGGCGGCCCTGGGCTATGTTGGCTTTGCTCTGGATATGTACGGCCACGGGCAAGTGGGCAGTGGCCCGGAAGAAAATGCCCGATTGATGCAGCCATTCATGCACAATCGGGCCTTATTGCAAAGCCGTATGCTCAAGGCACTGGAGACCGCCCGCACACTGCCCGGAGTAGATGCCTCCCGCATCGCGGCCATGGGGTACTGTTTTGGCGGTTTGTGCGTGCTGGATTTGGCCCGTACAGGTGTCGATCTTTGCGGCGTGGCCAGTCTGCATGGTTTGTTCAGCCCCCCCGGCAACACAAGCGGGCAACACATCAAAGCCAGGGTGTTGATCCTGCACGGCCATGACGATCCCATGGCCACCGCCGAGCAATCTCTGGTTCTGGCTCAGGAATTAACCGCTGCCGGGGCCGATTGGCAACTCCATCTCTACGGCAACACCCTGCACGCGTTCACCAACCCTAAAGCCAATGACCGGGCTTTCGGAACCGTCTACGACGCGCTGGCGGATCGTCGTTCTTTTCAGAGTGTGCAGAACTTTTTGGCCGAAGTGCTAAACTAGCCCGCTTTTTCACCCACCCGCGCCCTTTCAACGGATCACCCATGGATCTGAAATTTTTAGATTTCGAACAACCCATAGCCGAACTCGAAGCCAAGATTGACGAACTCAAGCGTATTGGTTTTGATCACGAAATTAACATCACCGAGGAAATTTCCACCCTCAAGGATAAGAGCAAAAAACTCACCGAGGGCATCTTCACCTCGCTCAGTGCCTGGCAGGTGTCGCAGTTATCGCGGCATCCGCAACGCCCTTACACCCTGGATTATCTGGAATTGATGTTTGATGAATTCCACGAACTGCACGGAGACCGTGCATACGCCGACGACCCTGCCATAGTCGGTGGTTTGTGTCGTCTCGACAGCCAACCGTTGGTGGTTATTGGCCACCAGAAAGGCCGTGATACCAAGGAGAAAATTTACCGCAACTTCGGCATGCCGCGTCCTGAGGGTTATCGCAAGGCACTAAGGCTGATGCGTTTGGCCGAGCGGTTCAGGCTGCCCATAGTCTGCTTCATCGACACACCCGGAGCCTATCCGGGCATAGGGGCTGAAGAACGTGGCCAGAGTGAAGCCATAGCCCGCAACCTGTTCGAGATGTCACGTCTTAAAACCCCCATTATTTGCACCGTCATCGGCGAGGGTGGCTCAGGCGGAGCCTTGGCCATAGGCGTGGGTGACCGACTGCTGATGCTGCAATACAGCACCTACTCGGTCATTTCACCCGAAGGCTGTGCATCCATACTCTGGAAAAGTGCCGACAAAGCCGAACTCGCCGCCGAAGCCATGGGCATCACCTCGGAACGTCTGAAAGAACTGGAATTGATAGACGAGATCGTGCCCGAACCCCTGGGCGGCGCTCACCGCGACCGTCGCAAAACCTCCGAAACCCTCAAGCAGGTGTTGAAAAGACACCTGGACGAACTGCTCCGCACCCCGTGCGACACCTTGCTCGAACAACGCTACACGCGTTTGTCGAGTTACGGTGTTTACGAGGAAGCCAACTAAGCCCTCCCCTGCCCGGGTGCGAATTCATTCGCACCCTCCCCCCTTTTTCCGCCTGAAGGCGGGACTACGAACCCCTCTTCCGCCTGAAGGCTACGAACCTGTTTCTCGTTCCAACGCTCCTGCGTTGGAATGCGTACGGACGCTTTCTCGTTCCAACGCTCCTGCGTTGGAATGCGTACGGAGGCTTTCTCGTTCCAACGCTCCTGCGTTGGAACGCGTACG
>JBPCSC010000124.1:0-3410 GCA_051007495.1 Methylococcaceae bacterium
ATGATTGATGCCGACAAAATGCTGGTTTTGTATCTGGGTCGGCCTTTGCTGTTTGGGGGGCGTGAAGAGGTGATGAAGCAACTGGGCGAAGTGAGTGAGATAGGCACGCAACCTAAAGAACGCCCGCGCAAAAAGGCCATCGCTTCATGAGTTCAGTATTGATTCATCCAGTACTCCTTACACTTCTCACCAACGCCCCAAACTCCTGATATGAGCATCATCTCCATCCCGATCGACCCTACCGGAGAGGCCTCCCGCATCGCCCGCACCGGGGTTTTCATCATAGTGTTTTTCTTTGGCGGCATATTTGTCTGGAGTTCTCTGGCCCCTATCAGTGGCGCAGTGGTTGCCGAAGGTAACGTCAAGGTTGATACCCAGCGTAAAACCATACAACACCTGGATGGTGGCCTGGTCAGGGCCATACTGGTACACGAAGGTGATTATGTTCGGCAAGGACAAGCACTATTAGTACTGGAAGATGCCCAGGTACTTTCAAATCTCAATGTGCTTAAGGATCAGCGCAACGCCGAACTGGCCCGTGAAGCCCGGTTGCTGGCCGAAAAGAATATGGCTCAGGAGGTTCAATTTCAGAGCGAATTGTTGTCGCCTGAAACCGACAAAAAAGTTGCCCTGCTACGCAATGAGCGGTCTTTGTTTCTGGCCAAAAGGAAAAGCATGGATGAGGAGATTGCGGTTATCCGTGACGAAATACGTCATGCCCGCACCGGTGAGTCGGCCATCCTCTCCGAGATAGCCGCCGCACAGGAGAATATACGTTACAAAGAGGAACGGGTTTCAGCAGGTGCTCGCCTCAGCGAGAAACAATACATACAGAAAGAACAATTTCTGCTCATGAAGGAAGGATTGGCAGAAAAACGGGAAAGCCTGGGGCAATTGAATGCCGCGATGGCCTCGTTGAGGCAGCAGCAGTCCGAACTGGAGTTGCGGGTCATCACTCTTCGCAATGAATACGTCAAGAATGCCGACGATGAACTCAAGGATGCAAGACGCACGATTTTCGAACTGGAAGAAAAAATACGACCGGTTGAAATGACGTTGAAGCGTTCAGAAATCACGGCACCCATCGCAGGGCAGGTGATCGACCTCAAGGTCACAACCTTGGGCGGTGTCATTCAACCTGGTGAGTCCTTGATGGATGTGGTGCCCGATAACAAGGCACTGATACTGGAAGTCAGGGTAAAACTGGGTGACATAGACAAGATTCACGTAGGCCAGGCGGCTGATGTGCAGTTGAACGCCTACAATGCCCGACACGTTCCTCACATCAAGGGACAGGTAGCGTATATATCGGGAGATGTCCTGAGGGATCCGCACCCTTCGGTGAACCAACTGGCAGAGTACTACCTGACTCACATCCGCGTGGATGAAGCGGAGTTGCCTGTTTTGCAGGCGGCACATCCTGATGTTGTCCTGACTCCCGGCATGCCGGTGACCGGCTTCATCCAAACCAAAAGTCGCACGTTTTTCGAGATTTTGCTGGAACCGTTTGAAGATTCCGTCTCCAGGGGTTTGCGAATCGAGACTTAGCTGCTAAATTTAGCACGGAATAAGCTTATAACCGGATGAGTGGCTTCACCGGAGCAGCGGATACAGGATGCCGCACCACCTAAATTTCTCCGTTATCAGGTGATTTTAGTGTTGGCAGACATCTTGCTCATAGTTTTTCTGTCACTTTGTCACAGAAAAAACCCACTTTGTCGGGTAACATTTTTTAATTTCTGATTTAGCAACTACTTAAACCCAAGAGGTCATCATGGCAACACCATCACTACCACCAGCACCCACCGTAACGAACGAATCGACACAAGCGGCACTTAACACTGCTTTGGGCGGTTTCAACTTTGCCTCCGCTACACAAGACACTTCCACCCCACCGCCGGCTCAAGGCGTGTCGATTTTCAAGGACGCTGATGGCAATTCCCTGATTGTGGCGGATGCCGCAGAGGCCGCTACACCCAACGCTGCAGGCAAGCAAATTTTCAATCTGGCCGAACTTCAAGCCAGCCTCCCGCCGGGTGCTCCGGTGGTACTCCAGGGCACTGGCGTAGACAAGGTCAAGGGTGGTGATGCCGGTGACAATGTAATCAACCAGTCCAACGACGACACCGTCTTCAAGACCGCAGGCGGTGACGATGCCATTGTGTCCACCGGGTTCGGTTCTGCGACCTACAAAACCGGCGAAGGCAACGACAAGGTAACTGGCGGTTCCGGTGACGAACTCATCAAGGGCGGTGTAGGTAATGACACCCTGTCTGGTTCAGAAGGCAGTGACACGATCGTAGGGGGCGAGGGCGACGACGAAATCGACGGCGGCGCGGGTAGCAACGACCTGACCGGTGGCGATGGTGTTGATACCTTCACATTCGGCACCGACGCGAATGGTCTCAATACCGTGGAAGATTTCACCAAGGATGACATCCTGAAGATTGCCGACCGTAACGGCGACGGCGCAGTCACCGAAGGTAAAGATACCGGAGATTTCTATCAGGAAGCCAAAGGCGGCGATCTGATCATCCATCTGCTCGATAAAAACGGTGGTGAAGATGCTCGTGTGATTCTGAAGGATCAAACCGACACCCTGAAGGAAGGCGATACAGACGGTACGTTTACCCTTTAATCGTCCTGATTTTGTTCGAGGGGGCTTTCCCCCTCACGATCAAAGGCCCGCCTCGGTGGGCCTTTTTTCTTGCGCCTGTTTTTTATTTCCATTGCTATGCCATTTCGATACGCATGTCCATGCCACTGAAAGCCTATGCCTGTGATGATCTGCTGATTCTCGACTGGTTAAACCCTGACGGGATTAAACCAGGCATGAGTATTCATCTGAACGGTAGCGAACTGGAAAAACCCATACTGGGTGCAGAATGGGTGGAAATGCCGCGCTTTTTACTGGTGGCCTGGAGCAAAGGCATAAGTCGATGCCAGCAACCCGTCATACATATCCTGGATCGAACAGGGCAGAAACTGGCCGAATACACGGCTACGACCTTGCCACCCTGGTCACAGAAACAAACCGCCGATCTCTCGCTCCCCACCCGAATGCGGCTTGAAAAAGTGCTCTTGTCGCGGGCAGCGGAATCTTTTCCCAAGCTCAAACCGGCCAGCCTGAACCGACTGGCCAATAGTCTGGCTGATCCATCCCTGTTTGTTCGGCGTAGTCCTGGCGGTGCGTTGTATGTGCGTTTGCCCTGGGCAACCGCAGAAGACCCGGGCCTTTTATCCGTCACCCTGCGTAAAGCCTCAAGCCGCGTGGGTGAGGAGCAGATACTCACCGTCAAAGCCCTCGCCGAGGGCGGCTATTTGCATAGTCTGATCCTTGATCCTGAACGTGTCATTCATTCCAAAAGCTGTAGTCTGATTGAGGCAGAACCGGTACGCCGCACAGCCTT
>JBPCSC010000125.1:0-3341 GCA_051007495.1 Methylococcaceae bacterium
CGAGCATACGGTTGGTGTTGGCGATCCCACAACTCGTTCTTCCTGATGACCGCATCACGGAAATCATGACCGGCGACAAACTTGTTGTCGGTGGGCAGTTGCGTAGTGGGGTTAAGGATTGATGTCAGAGCATCGTAGTTGGCTCCGATCTCGCCATCTGCAAAGAGGTTCTGACTGGTCGAGTTGATCGAGTTGGCCCCTACCGGATCTTTCTTGTTTGAGGCCGCCGAGTAGTACAGACTGAATTGGTCTGGCGTACCGAATGCCGGCTTACTTTTGACCTTTTTCAACACTTGGGCATTCAGGGCATCGTAAGGAATCATCGGGTTGTAAGGCAGATTTACCATGCTGCCGCCTTGCATGCCGGTTTCCTCGAAGGGCAATACTACCCAGGATCCATCGGCTGCCTTCAGGGCGTTTCCAGCCACAGGCATGGTACTTTCCTTTACCTTGGGGTTGGGATTGGTGTTGGCAGGCGGCTTCACCATGACCACAACATCATCGGCACAGCGTTGGCCGCTTGGTGTTGTGCCTTCCAGAGTGACCCGGTACTGACCGGTCTGTTCGAAGCTCTGGGTGATTTTTTGACCGGTGAGATCATCCTTGCCGTTACCTAGATTCCAGCTATAAGTCACGCCTTTTCCGTTCCCGGAAGCCTGAAACGTAATGCTTTGACCTTTAACGATTTGGGTATCCTTGACAGGATTGCCGATTGAGCACACCGGTGCGGAGGTGCATGATGCAGCGGCATCATAGACTGGCACACTGGTTTTATTGCCGTCCAGGGTTTCGAGTCTGAGTTGGCAGGCATTGGTTCCAGTTTGCAGTGTGGTGCTAAAGGCTTTATTGCCATCGGTTTTGGCCGTGTACAACAAAATGTTGGTGTCGGCATTGTAAATCTGTACCCAAGTGCCTGAAGGCAGATAATTGGATATCGCGGTTCCCTTGATGATGATCTTGCCAAGCGTCTTGTCGTAGGTGGCCGTGGCTTTAACCGTTGAACCGGCGGCTATTGCGGTCAGCGGTACAGCCAGATCAAGGCTCAAGGCGAGCATAGCACCGAAGACCAGACGCAGACCGGGCGATAACCCGGCTGAAAATGTATGTTTTGTTTTATTCATGAATTCCCCTGTTTAATGGTGGTGGCATAAAGATTAAGCGTAAAAATTAATCAAGCACTGCCACGATAGGCAATCAATACGCCATGGGATAAAACGTGGTGTAATGTGGCTATAGGGGGGATTTTTCGGCTAGATGCTGAGTGATATGACTTGATGGGTGTGTGGAATCACTTGATCCTGCGTCCGGCTTGCGCGTAGCAAGCGTCTCGACTTTTCTCGAGTTCACTTTTAACAGGAGTTAATAACCGTAATGACCAGAAAAAATCGAACGCAATGTCATGCTTTACCGACGCTGGCCTTTGCTGATTTTCAGGCGGCGCAGGAGTCGGAATTGACCCGTTACGTTGACGATATCGGCGTGGTACTGGAACCGATCGAATCATGCGAATCAGTCGGAGTGGATGAACGTGAGTTTTCGGGGAAATCCTGGGCCTTGCAGGTCAACGATTTGGCTGTGCTGGTGTGTGCCAGCACTCCAGTCCGCCTGACGGTAGGCGCGAGTTCATCCATCACGCTCATCATTCCTCTGGAGGGTGAATTCGTGTTAGCGGCAGATCAGCAGGAATACATGTGCCACGCCCGTAAGACCGCCATGCAGATTTCAGGGCGGCACTGGACAGGAATATTTACCGAGTCTTCTTTGTTGATCATCCGCCTGAATGCCCAGCGTTTGGTTCAGTTGGCTGAAACCATGCGAGAGGCTTCGGAAGGGGGAGCACTGGCTATTGACGCCGACAGCATAAAGCCCGTTTCTCTGCGAGTGCGCTCACTTCACTTTGAGGTGCTGTTAAAACAACTGTGTCAGCAGGTGGAGGGGTTGGGGTGCGACACTCGCTTGCTGGCACGCTTGAAATGGGATGAGTATCTATACCGCCACATGGCCATGATGCTGTACCCGGACGCTTTGGGGCTAATGGATCATGTGCAAGAGTCCAATCCCATGAAGTTGTCCTCGGTATGTCATTACATTCGTACTCACCTCACCGAAAGAATAACGCTCACACGTTTGGAGCAGATTAGCGGTCTCTCGCGCAGAAGTGTGCAGTATGCGTTTCTGAAGGCTTACCAACAGACGCCTATGGAATGGTTGCGCGAACAACGCTTGCTTAAGGCAAGGGAATGCTTGCAACAGGCTGACAAGGGGGAGAAAGTAAAAACCGTGGCAATAGGCTGCGGGTTTCACAATGTAGCGACGTTTGCCGGGTATTACCGGGAACGCTTTGGTGAACTCCCTTCGGAAACTTTGGCATCACGGCCCTAAACATTCCAGGTGGATATGGCGCATAATGCGCGTATCACTTGTTATGAATCTTCAAATTGTTTACCACCGTGACCGCACTCCTTTACGAACGCTTACCACTGGAAGCCTTTACTGAAAAGGCATACTTGGATTACTCCATGTACGTCATTCTTGATCGCGCCTTGCCGCATCTGGCCGATGGCCTGAAACCCGTTCAACGGCGCATCATCTACGCCATGTCCGAACTGGGCTTATCGGCTCTATCCAAGCACAAAAAATCAGCCCGCACGGTGGGCGACGTATTGGGTAAATATCACCCACATGGCGATTCTGCCTGTTACGAGGCCATGGTGTTGATGGCACAGCCATTCTCGTACCGCTATCCCTTGGTCGATGGTCAGGGAAACTGGGGCTCACCGGATGATCCTAAATCCTTTGCCGCCATGCGTTACACCGAAGCGCGTCTGACACCTTACGCACAAACGCTTTTATCTGAACTGGAACAGGGAACGGTTGACTGGATACCCAACTTCGACGGCACTTTGGACGAACCGCGTTTACTGCCGGCCCGCTTGCCCAACGTGTTATTGAACGGCGCGACCGGCATCGCCGTGGGCATGGCGACTGACATCCCACCCCATAATCTGCGCGAAGTCGTCTCGGCCTGCATTCATCTGCTGGACAACCCGGAGGCTCCTCTGGAAGCCCTCTGCACCATCATCCAGGGTCCGGATTTCACCACCGAAGCCGAGATCATCACGCCACGCCAAGACATCTTTCGCATCTATCAAACCGGCAATGGTTCGGTGAAGCTGCGTGCCCGCTGGGAACTGGAGGACGGCAATATCGTGATCACCGCCCTACCGCATCAAGTGTCGGGTTCTGATGTGCTGACACAAATTGCCGCGCAGATGCAGGCCAAAAAGTTGCCCATGGTGGAGGATCTGCGTGATGAATCCGATCACGAAAATCCCTGCCGT
>JBPCSC010000126.1:0-6129 GCA_051007495.1 Methylococcaceae bacterium
GGCTTGCTGGATGGCATGGCCTGGGATACTCAGCAACCGGATCAGGTGTTGAGCCTTGATCTTCGCGTGGATGGCGCACCACTTGGCGTGGTATATGCCCAGCTTCCCAATCCCAAACATTCCCCAACCGATCAGGCTCCGGTGAACTGCCGTTTTCTCTACGCGCTGGACACGACGAGGCTGGGAGACGAACCCCACACCATCGACGTGCGGGAACAAACCACCGGAGCATTACTGACAGGCAGTCCCTTGTACTGGGGCCCGGGTCACTTTGACGGTGCGTTCTCAATTACCCCTAAGGGTACGCTCAGTGGGTGGGTGGAAGAACGCTGCCATACGCGCTGTGCATTGATGGTGCGTGCGTTGATAGATGGAAAGGCACAGGTCGAACGGCACACCCATCCTGAGGCTTCCGCCACCGCCTACCGGTTCGAATGGCCGTTGCCCGAGTGGGTATTCGATACCGAACTGCATCGGATTACGCTGGAGGTAAGACGTGCGGACTGCCATGAATGGGTACATTTGTCTCAGGGCGTAGGTGTCAAAACCACTTATCAAGGGCAGATTGAATCAGTTGACATGAACCGGGTTGGTGGCTGGATCATCAACCGTACCGCACCCGAACGACCGGTGATGCTGGATTTGCTCGTCAATGGTCGGGTGGTGGTGGCCGATCAACGGGCCGACATTTTTCGCCGTGATGCGCAGGAAAAACCCGGCCGATACGGCTTCGAGTTCAGTTTGCCAGCGGATGATTTAAGCGCGAATACCCGCCTGGTCAGCGTACATCTGGCTGGAACGGCAGTACCCGTGTTAGGGCCGCCCATACAAATGACCCCTTACGATGTAGCGATTCAGGCACTGGGTCAGGCCGCTGCCCGCCTCAATCATTGGGAACCCGGCGACTCACCCGCCGACCCGGAAATCACCCTCTGGGTACGCACCCAGGTGTTGGGCCAAATTCAGGCCGGACTGAGAAAAGCCAAAACCTTGCCGACCCGGATTACGCTTGATTTGAGTCCTTTGACACGCATGCCGGCGTATTCGGAGGCGGATCCGGTGCTTGATGTGATCGTGCCGGTTTATGGCAGTCGCCTTGAAACGCTTAACTGCCTGCACAGCGTATTGAATGCCCGAACAGACATCCACTACGAACTGATCGTCATTGATGATGCCAGCCCGGATGATGAACTGCGTGAGGCTTTACGCCTTCTGGCCCGTCAAAACCGATTAACTTTGCTGGAGAATGCCCACAACCAGGGCTTTGTCGCCAGTGTTAATCGTGGCATGCAGCAGCACCCAGGACGCGACGTGGTGCTGCTCAATTCCGATACACAGGTTGCCGATGGCTGGCTGGATCGGTTGCAGCAAGCCGCCGGTCAGGATCGCTCCATTGGCACAGTGACGCCTCTGTCCAACAACGCCACCATTTGCACAGTGCCTGTGCCACCGCCACTGGATGTCGCCGCCATGGATGCCTTATGTGCCCGGGTTAATGCGGGCATTACGGTAGACATTCCTACGGCAGTGGGTTTTTGCATGTACATCAAGCGTCGGGTTCTGGATGAAATAGGCTATTTCAACCAGGCTTTATGGGGTAAGGGATATGCAGAGGAAAATGATTTCTGCCTCAAGTCGGCGACTCTAGGCTGGCGGCATCTGGCCGCCACTGACGTGTTCGTATGGCATGAGGGCGGGTGCTCCTTCGGCGATAGCAAAATGCAGCGGATCAACACCCACCTGGACAAGCTAAACCGTATGTACCCGGAATACGCACCCCGGATCCAGCGGTTTGAAGCACGCGATCCTCTAGCCCTTCCGCGCAACCGCATCATCCGCGAATGGCTCAAACAGCAATCAAACCGCTACATCCTGTTCGTCATACACGGTTTGGGCGGCGGAACCCAGGTAGCGGCCGACACCCTCGCACGCCGTTTGGAGCTTGAGGGGTATCCGGTTCTGCAACTGATGTCGAGAAGCCCCGAGCGGTGGGAGATCAAAACCTCAGGCTGGCCTCACCCCATGACGTACCCCACAGCGGATCGCTACCCGCTATTGCTGGAGGATTTGCGTGAATTAGGGGTGTGGCACATTCATTACCACCAAACCATGCAATTTCCGCTGGAGATTTGGGATATCCCTCAGGCACTCGGCCTGCCTTACGATGTGAGTCTGCATGATTATCTGCCGATTTGCCCACGCATCAACATGATTGATGCGACGGGATACTATTGCGAGGAGTCCCAGTTTCAGCCTGAAATCTGCCATCGTTGCCTGAGTTTGAACGGGTTTGATGAAGACGCAACCAATCACCTTGTGTTGCGAAATAAATTTGAGGGATACGGTCAGGATATCCGCACCTGGCGAAATCATTATGCCCGCTTCCTGACGGCCGCACGGCGGGTTATCGCGCCCAGCCAAAGTACAGCCGATATTTTCCTGGCGCATTTTCCCATTCCCGGTCTTCAAGTGATTGCCCATCCTGAGTATCAAGATAGCCCGCCGCCGCTCTCCCATACCTGGCTTCCATACCGGGTGGTTGTACTGGGGGCCATAGGCCAGCACAAGGGTTATGACTTGCTGCTGCACTGTGTCCGACTCGCCTATCAACACGGTTTGCCGCTGCATTTTACGGTGATCGGCTACACCCGGGATGACGAAGCCTTGTTGCAGTTTCCCAATGTGTTTATCACGGGTTCGTATGAGACCGGACAACTGGCTGAACGCATCGCCGACAGTCAGGCCGGTGTGGCTTTGTTTTTGAGTCCTTGGCCGGAGACCTATTGCTTTACCCTGTCGGAAGCCTGGCTGAACGGTCTTTACCCGGTTGCTTTGGATATTGGTGCCGTGGCGGAGCGGATACGCGCTTCCGGGCAAGGAGTGTTGTTGCCTGTGCATACTTCCGCCAAAACCATCAATCTGGCCCTCATGGACGTGTTCACCAGCGAACGCCCCAGTGTCGAATATGAGTGCAAACCCCTTACGTCCGTGGCGCGTGAATACTACGGATGGGGCGAACCCCTCACCGAACCACCCAGTTAACTCCAGGATATGCCATGGCCAAGATAAATTCGCTGATTCGCTGGTTCGGTAAAAAAACTAACCAGAACACTGAAAAAAAACCAGCCACCCCAGAACCGGGAGAGCAATCCCCTTACGCCCGTTACCTGCAAGACCGATTTGCCTCCCCGAATGAGCGGGCACTCACGCCTGCGTCCAGGGATGTATTCCTGCTGGATCCCGGGTTACATCATGCCGCAGACACCGTAGGCTTGTTTCACCGGCAGAAAAACATCCTGTTGATCCGGGATCCCTCCAAAGGTGAAACCCAGCGCATCATGCGTTTGAAGCCAGAACCCGACTCAACCGTTTTTTTCGGCAACTGGCGCGGCTTTGGGGGCGATGGCCCTGCTTGCTACGACCCGGTTCGATCGTCCTTTACCGTGTGGTTTCAGCCCGATCAGGATCAACCGGACGCCCGTTTCATTTATGGGTTGCCGGGGCAGAACTGGATACCACTGGTAGGCGACTGGGACGGTGATGGCAAGGATGGCATAGGCGTATACGATCCAGCGACCGGGTATTTTTTCCTGCGGAACAGTCTCTCGGCCGGTCTGCCTGATTACTATTTCAAACTGGCCAGAGTGCCGGTGTCGGCAATACCTTTAGTGGGAGACTGGAACGGAGACGGCATCAGCGGTGTTGGGGTGTACGACCCTGAGACCAGAGTGCTTTACCTGACCGATCACCTGAGTGCGGTCATGCCGGAGAGGGAAATCCGGATTGAACGGCAAGAGGAGCAGGCTATCCCGCTGGTGGGTGACTGGAACGGCACAGGCCACGATAAATTTGGCTTGTATCTGCCTCGCCAATCGCGTTTTTTGTTGTGGTCGGAAAACGATTTGGCCAGGGGTGACATTTCCTTTCGTTTTTCACACAAAGGTTTGAAGGGGGTTCCGGTCAGTCTTCGCTGGTCTAACTGAGGCCGCAACCTGGGGACGTGCCAAAGTTCCTGCACACCTAACTGATGCGCTGACGTTGACAGTCAACCGGTGTACCGGTACTTTTACCCGCTTTTTCCGAGTCGACCGCCACCCGGTCGGTCGCACCGCCGATTTTTTTATACCGTTTACCTCGTGTGTTCAGCCCGTTTCGTTTCAACCGGAATGGAAAAGAACCCCCCACACTTACCCGAATTTATATTTATCCGAGTCCTTAATGGAAGAATTTCAACGTATCAAACGTCTGCCGCCCTATGTGTTCAACATAGTTAATGAGTTAAAAGCCAAGGAGCGGGCGCAAGGGGTAGACATTATCGATTTTGGCATGGGAAACCCTGATCGACCGACACCTCAGCATATAGTCGATAAACTGGTGGAGGTTTCCCAGAAAGGCACGGCGCACCGGTACTCGGTTTCCAAAGGGATACCGCGACTGCGCAAAGCCATTTGCACCTGGTATCAGCAACGCTTCAACGTAGAACTGGACCCGGACACCCAGGCCATCGTCACCATAGGCTCCAAGGAAGGTCTGGCTCATTTGGCTCTGGCGACCATGGGCCCTGGGGATGCGGTGCTGGTTCCCAATCCTGCTTATCCCATACACCCTTATGGTTTTGTATTGGCCGGGGCCGATGTGCGCCACGTCCCTTTGATGCCGGGCATTGATTTTTTCGAGGAACTGGAAAAAGCCATCAAAACTTCCTGGCCCAAACCCCGGATGCTGGTGCTCAATTTTCCTGGCAATCCAACCACTCAATGCGTAGATCTTGATTTTTTCGTCAAGGTAGTTGAGTTGGCCCGGGAATATAAAATCTGGGTGGTGCATGACATCGCTTATGCCGATTTGGTATTTGACGGGTATAAGGCACCCTCCATCCTGCAAGTGCCGGGGGCAACCGACATCGCCGTAGAGTTTTTCACCTTGTCCAAAAGCTATAACATGCCGGGATGGCGGGTTGGTTTTATGTGCGGTAATCGTGAACTGGTATCGGCACTGGCCCGCATCAAGTCTTACCTCGATTACGGCACATTCACCCCCATACAAGTAGCCGCCATCACTGCTCTGGAAGGCCCACAGGATTGTGTGCAGGAGATTTGCGACATCTACCGTCAACGGCGAGACGTGCTATGCAAAGGTCTGCAAGAAGCCGGTTGGGCAGTAGAAAAACCCAAAGGCACCATGTTCGTGTGGACTCCCATACCTGAGCCTTACCGCCATCTGGGCTCACTTGAATTTGCCAAGAAAATGTTGCTGGATGCCAAAGTCGCCGTGTCACCCGGCATAGGTTTTGGCGAATTTGGCGACGACCATGTTCGCTTCAGTCTGATTGAAAATGAACACCGCACCCGGCAGGCCGTGCGCGGAATCCGTCAGATGCTACGCAAAGACCACTCAGTTTAACGAGGAGATTATTGTGAAACCCGTCATTATCGGATTACTCGGCTTAGGCACCGTCGGCGGCGGCACCGTACAGGTTTTAAAGCGAAATGCTGCAGAAATTACCCGTAGGGCCGGCCGGCAGATTCGGGTGGGTTTAGCGTCTACACGCGACTTGAATCGCCCCCGCTCATTTGATCTGGAAGGGATACGCCTGGTGGCTGATCCTTATCAGGTGGTCACGGATCCTGAAGTCGACATCGTCGTGGAATTGATAGGCGGCCTGGAACCGGCGCGAGAATTGGTCATGTGTGCGCTGGAGTCCGGTAAGCACGTAGTGACGGCCAACAAAATGCTGATCGCCGTGCATGGAAACGAGATATTCAAAAAAGCCCGCGAAAAAAACCTGACCGTAGCCTTCGAGGCGGCCGTGGCCGGTGGAATTCCCATTATCAAGGCACTGCGAGAAGGGCTGGCAGGCAATCAGGTGGAGTGGTTGGCCGGCATTATCAACGGAACCTGCAATTTCATATTGACTGAAATGCGCGAAAAGGGCCGTGATTTCGCTGACGTATTAAAGGAAGCCCAGGCACTGGGTTATGCCGAAGCCGATCCCACGTTTGATGTAGGCGGAATTGATGCCGCCCACAAGCTGACCATACTCGCCTCCATCGCCTTCGGCATACCGATGCAGTTCGATAATGTGTGTGTCGAGGTGATAGGCTACATTGATGCGGTGGATGTCGCCTA
>JBPCSC010000127.1:0-20813 GCA_051007495.1 Methylococcaceae bacterium
GAATTGACGAATACTCCAACCTGGTTAGAAGATACCTTGATTAAGGAGCATTAAAAAGGGAGTTACCCGATGGGTAACTCCCTTGCCTGACTTAAGGGTCAGGCCTGGCTGCTGACAAGCCTTAAATCAGTTTCTGATTTCAAATTCGTCCATGCTGCGTCCCATTTCCAGCAGTGAACTCAGCCATTTCGGCTTCATTCCACGACCAGACCAGGTTTGCGCGTTGTTATTGGGGTTCTGATATTTTGGGGCTACCTTGCTGCCCTTGCGCAAAGACGACTTCTGGTATGATCTCTTGGGGTATGCAACTTCCTGGGAGAAGGAATTCTCATGGATTTCCACAGATACTTTAATGGAAGAAGCCAGTTCCATGATTTGCTGAATCACATCCTTGCGTTTGACATCCATTTTTTCCTGTAATGCGCGCTTGGCATTTTCAATAACATTGGTGAGTTCGTCTTCAGAAAGTGCAGAATATTGTTCGCTCATAAATAAGCCTCTAGTTTTAAGGTGGTTCAGAACAAGGCAATAATGTTTTGCCCAGGTACGGCTTATAGTATATGTCAAAAATTTAGATAAGCAAATAGTTTTATTCACCCAGGTTCGCCGGGACACGATAGCCCGGCATACACGTTCAATTACTTCTACCGCTTAACATCAAGACTCATGATTAAAGGCACAGTGACTTTAGATAAAGGTGTATTGTCCAGACTGCATCTACAGATCAATCCCACCCAGGCTATGACCTGGCCGCATCTTTTTGGGTGTTGTGACTCGCTGGCCATAGCTGAAATGGCCCGCGAGATTGAAACCCTCTATCTCATCGTGACCGAGGACAGCACTACTGCTCTCAGGCTGGAACACGAAATTCGTTTCTTTCTGGATACGGAAATACCCGTATTGAGTTTTCCCGACTGGGAAACCCTGCCTTACGATATCTATTCTCCCTTACCTGAAATCGTATCCGAACGCCTGAGAACATTGGCTCGTCTAGGCGATATGGCCAGTGGCTTGCTGATCGTTCCGGTGACTACCCTGATGCAACGACTGGCTCCTCGTAACCATGTATTGGCAAATACCTTTTCCCTGCGTCCCGGGCAACGATTCGATCGTGAAGAAACCCGCAAACGTCTTGAAAGCGTGGGTTACTTCTGCGTCAATCAAGTCATGCAGCATGGAGAATTTGCCGTGCGCGGTTCCATCATTGATATTTTTCCCATGGGCAGCAGCGTTCCTTACCGGATTGATTTGTTCGATGAGGAAATAGAATCCCTGCGTATTTTTGATACCGAAACCCAACGCTCTCTGGACAAAGTAAAAGCCATTGAACTGTTTCCGGCCCGGGAATTTCCATTTGATGATGCGGCTATCAAACGCTTCAGGCAGGCGTTTCGTCAGCATTTTTCCGAGTATTCCACTCAATCCACTCTGTATACCGACATTAGCCGGAACATAGCCGTGGGCGGGGTGGAGTATTATTTACCACTGTTCGTGGAACATACCGAAACCCTGTTTGAATATCTGTCGGCCAGAACTACGGTCATACTCCACAGGAACATTCCAGAAACGGCACAGCGGTTCTACGAGGATCTGGAAGCCCGTCATGAGCAACGCAAACAATACCCTGACCGCCCTCCCCTGCCGCCTTCCAGCCTGTATCTGAATCCAGAATTGCTGTACACCCATTTGGGTCGTTTCACTCAGGTAAACATCTCCGTCGGCACCGAAGGCGGTGTATGCCGGGCATTGCCGCCGCTGGTCATCAATCCGAAAGACCGGCAAGCGGGCAGCGCACTCAGCCAGTTGTTGAGTCGATCTGATGGGCGCACCTTATTCGTGGCCGAAAGCCCAGGACGCCGGGAGGCCCTGCTGGAAACACTGGGCAAGATCGGCATACACCCGGCCCGGGTGAACGACTGGCAGGCCTTCCTGGCCAGTTCCGCCCCGGTCTGCCTGACGGTGGCTCCGTTGGAAAGTGGCTTCAGCCTGGACGAGCCTGGGCTAACCCTCATCTCCGAGCAACAGTTGACCGGCGAAATGGCGCAACAAAAAAGACGTCAGCGCAGTTCGAATGCCCGCCAACTGGAACAGGTTTTGAAAAATCTGGAAGAATTGGAAATCGGTATGCCGGTGGTTCACCAGGATCATGGCGTTGGCCGGTTTTTAGGGCTGGTCAAGCTGACCATCAACCAGATTGAGACGGAATTCCTGGCTCTGGAATATGCCCAGGGCGACAAACTCTATGTGCCGGTAGCCTCGCTGCATTTGGTTGGACGCTACAGCGGTGCTAACCCGGACACAGCCCCTTTACACAAACTGGGCGGAGAACAATGGGCCAAGGCAAAACGCAAAGCCCTGGAACGGGTGCGGGATGTCGCCGCCGAACTGCTGGATGTCTACGCCAAAAGGGCCAGTAAACCGGGCCACGCGTACCGAACATTGACTGAGGAATATGGGGGCTTTGCCGCCGGTTTTCCGTTTGAGGAAACACCCGATCAGGCTTTGGCGATTACAGAAGTCATCAAAGACATGGCGGCCGAAAAACCCATGGACAGGGTTATTTGTGGTGATGTGGGTTTTGGTAAAACCGAAGTCGCCATGCGGGCTGCATTCATAGCCGCCATGAATGAACGCCAGGTCGCGGTGTTGGCCCCCACCACGTTGCTGGCCCAACAGCATTACCAAAATTTCCGCGACCGCTACGCCGATTGGCCTATTCGGGTGGCGGTGGTTTCGCGTTTTGTGGGCAAGAAGCAGCAGTCAGAACTGATCGCCGCTTTGGAAACCGGTCAGATCGACATATTGATAGGAACCCATAAAATTTTGCAAAAGGATGTACGCTTTAAAAATCTGGGGCTGGTCATCATTGATGAGGAGCATCGTTTTGGGGTAAACCAAAAGGAATACTTCAAAACGCTCAGAGCCGATCTGGACTTTCTAACCCTGACCGCCACCCCCATTCCGCGCACCCTCAATATGGCGATGTCGGGGCTGCGAGACATCTCCATCATCGCCACACCACCGGCCAACCGCCACCCGATCAAAACCTTTATCAGTGAGAGGGACGATGCCCTCATCCCGGAAGCCATAATGCGTGAAATCAAGCGTGGAGGGCAGGTTTACTATCTGCACAACAAGATAGAAACCATGGAGAAAGCAGCCCGTGAACTGGAGAAACTGGTTCCCCTGGCGCGTATCCGTATCGCCCACGGTCAGATGCCTGAACGTGATCTGGAAAGCATCATGCTGGATTTTTATCACCAGCGTTTCAATGTGCTCATTTGTACGACCATCATTGAAAGTGGTATCGACGTGCCCAGTGCGAACACCATCATCATACAAAGGGCGGATTTGCTAGGTCTGGCACAACTGCACCAAATCAGAGGACGGGTAGGACGCTCGCATCACCGAGCTTATGCGGATCTGGTGGTTCCTCCCAAAGCCTTGATCACCAGCGATGCCATCAAGCGATTGGAGGCAGTGGAGGCCTCGGGAGAATTAGGCGGGGGGTTCATGCTGTCATCGCATGACCTGGAAATTCGCGGAGCGGGTGCGTTGCTGGGGGATGAACAAAGCGGGCAAATCAGTGAAATCGGGCTGAGCCTTTATACCGAATTGCTGGAAGCGGCGGTCAAGTCATTGCGTGCGGGCCAAAATCTGGAGCTGGATCGTTTTCCTCATGAAAGCGGGCCTGAAATCGACCTGCAATGTCCGGCTTTGATTCCTGATGATTTCGTACCGGATGTACATAACCGCCTGGTGTTATACAAACGTATCGCTAATGCCGGAACCGAAGAAGACATCCGTAACTTGCAAATCGAAATCATCGACCGGTTTGGTCTTATGCCCGCACCGGTTAAAACGCTGTTCTCCATAACCTATCTAAAACTTGTGGCCCAACAGTTGGGCATCAAGAAAATCGAAGCCGGTGCCGCCGGAGGACGTTTATTGTTTGACAAAGACCCACCGGTCGATCCCATCAAAATCATTCAACTCATACAGACCCAACCCCAAACCTACAAACTCGACGGGCAGGAACGATTGAAGTTTTTTGCCGAAATGGACAGCACCGACAAGAAAATCGGATTTATCGAGCGTTTGCTGCAAGAACTTACCCCGGCCTGAATACGCCGGGGTAAGGCCTGAAGCTCCGGGCTATCCGTGTTGGGCCAGTACCATCACGCCATCCATCTCCACTCGGGCTGCGCGGGGCAAGGAAGCAACACCAATAGCCGCCCGGGCCGGATAGGGTTCAGCAAAATACTCGGCCATAATGCCGTTTACAGTGGCGAAGTGGGACAAATCCGTCAAAAAGATATTCAACTTCACCACATCGGCCAGGCTGCCATCTGCGGCTTCGGTGACGGCTTTGAGGTTATCGAATACCCGGCGGATTTCCAGTTCCATATCCCCTTCCACCAGTGCACCCGTGGCGGGATCCAGCGGTATCTGACCGGATAGATAAACGGTGTCTCCGACCCGAACAGCCTGGGAATATGTCCCTATGGCGCGTGGAGCCTGTTCAGTCTGTATGATTTGTTTTGTTGTCATTTAGGGTTCTCTTTCTGAGTTCTGGTTTGATACGGGAAATTTTGACTACCACGCTGAGTTTACGCAGTTCACGCATTACGGAAGCCAGATGCCCCCGATCATTCACCAACAAAGTGATGACATCTGTGGAAATCTGGCCATCCTGGTTAGTAATCTGTACGTTTTCGATATTGGCTTTCATGCGGGAGATGGTCGAGGCCACCGTGGCCAAGGTGCCGACCTGGTTCATCAGTTCCAGCCTGATGGTGGCCGGAAACTCACCCTGAACTTCTCGATCCCACTGGACATTCAACCAGTGGGCCGGTTTCTTGCCTTGCTCTATCGCGTTGTTGCATTCACTGAGGTGAATCACGATGCCCTTGCCGGGGTTGAAGAACCCTACTATGGGATCACCCGGTATGGGCCTGCAACACTTGGCCAGATTGACCACCATGCCTTCAGTGCCTTTGATGACGAGCGGAGATTGATCGGCTGATCTGATGCGCGCCTCTTGTGTTTGGGTAATACCCTCGTCTGGCAGCAACTGACGCACCACTAAAAACGGCAGCCGGTTTCCCAGCCCGATTTCCTCCAGCAGATGATCCAGCGTAGGCTCTTCCAGGGTATTCAATACGGCTTGCACCTGGCTCTCAGCCAGTTCATCAAAACGGCAGCCGTGCGCGTTGAGTTCCTTCTCCAGCAAATGTCGGCCCAGTGCCTGGGCTTCCTGCTTTTTGAAATTACGCAGATAACTGCGTATGGAACCACGGGCCTTGGCGGTCACTACAAAATTAAGCCATTGCGGGTTGGGACGCGCCCAGGGGGCGTTGATGATTTCCACCGTCTGGCCATTGGCCAGCACGGTTTGCAAAGGCACCAGCACCCGGTCTATGCGAGCCGATACGCAGGTATTGCCGATGTCGGTATGAACCGCATAAGCAAAATCGACCAAAGTAGCCCCGCGTGGCAGTTTGATCACCTTGCCCTTGGGCGTGAAGACATAAACTTCCTGCTGAAACAAATCCACCTTGAGATTATCGAGAAACTCCAGTGAATCACCGGCGTTTTTCTGGATTTCCAGTAATTCCTTCAACCACTCACGGGCACGTGCCTGGCTGGATTGTGTGCCGGATTCGGGTTCGCTTTTGTAGAGCCAGTGTGAAGCGATGCCGGATTCAGCCAGACGGTTCATGGCGCGGGTACGGATCTGGATTTCCAGAGCTTGTCCATAAGGACCCACCAGCACCGTATGCAAAGACTGATAGCCATTGCCTTTGGGTACAGCGATGTAATCTTTGAACCGCCCTGGTATCGGTTTATACAGATTGTGTACAACCCCTAAAGCGCGATAACTTTCGTCCAGGGTATCGCCGATAATTCTGAAGGCATACACGTCGTACACTTCAGAAAAGGACAGGTGCTTGTTGCGCATCTTTTGGTAGATACTGTGCAGATGCTTTTCCCGGCCTAAAACTTCACACTGGGGCAAGCCTGTTTCCTCCAGTCGTTTTTTTATGGCCGTCTCTACCGTAGCGACTAACTCTCGCCGATTGCCACGGGCTTTTTTGACTGCCTTTTCCAGTATCCGGTAGCGCATGGGATAAAGGGCAAAAAAACCTAAGTCTTCCAGTTCTTGCCGTACTTCATTCATACCCAGACGATTGGCTATGGGGGCGTAAATGTCCAGGGTTTCCCGGGCGATGCGGCGTCTGCGCTCAGGGGCCATAACCCCCAGTGTGCGCATATTGTGTAAACGGTCAGCCAATTTAACCAGTATTACCCGTAAATCCTTGACCATGGCCATAACCATCTTACGGACATTCTGGGCCTGCGCCTCTGCCCTGGATTTGCAGTCCAGTTGGGTGAGTTTGGTGACACCATCAACCAGATCGGCCACCTCATCCCCGAATTGTTCCCGCAACTGATCTTTGGTAATGCCGGTATCTTCTATGACATCGTGCATGATCGCCGCCATGATGCCTTTGCTGTCCATGCGGAAATCAGCCAGGATTAAGGCCACCGACAGCGGATGACAAATATAGGCTTCTCCCGAAATTCGCGTCTGCCCTTCGTGGGCTTGCGCCGAAACCCGATACGCCGTGCGCACATCCTCTATTTGGGTTACTTCAAGATAAGAAGTCAGGATCACACATAAACGCCTGAACAGCTTATCTTCCGGCAATTCGACAGGCTTTTGTTCCAGCACGGCGTTCATAACAGTCGGGACGGGCAGCTGGAAATGATCAATACCCTTCTTCCTCACCAAAAGCAGAATGCATGGAAGCAATCGACTCCTGGTTGATTGGGGCGTAATCGTGCTTGGGACCATTAATGAGATAGTCGCGGGTGATTTTCCCGGCTGCAATCTCCCGTAAAGCCAATACGGTGGGCTTGTCATTCTCCCACGGCAGCATGGCCTCATCGGGGCGGCGGGATAATTGTCTGGCTCTTTTGGAAGCCAAAAGTACTAATTGAAAGCGGTTGTCTACATGGGCCAGACAATCTTCTACGGTGACTCTTGCCATGAAATGAAATTACCTGTGATGGGATGAAGTAAAGGGGTGATAAAAAACAGGCCCGACCGCTTCAGGCTGGCCGGGCCTGCTTGGAACAGTAAACGGAAAGCAGAAAAGGCTTAGTTATTTCGTTCTTCCAGCATGGCAACCGCCGGTAGTTTCTTTCCTTCAAGAAACTCCAGAAAGGCTCCGCCACCGGTGGAGGTATAAGAAATACGTTCGCCTATGCCGTATTTCTCAATGGCGGCCAGGGTATCTCCGCCACCGGCTATGGAAAATGCCGCGCTCTCGGCTATGGCCAAAGATACCACCCGGGTACCTTCGCCAAATTGATCAAACTCGAATACCCCAACCGGCCCATTCCAGACTATGGAACCGGCAGCGCGAATCTGCTGGGCATATCGGGCGGCGGTTTCCGGGCCTATGTCGAGGATCAGGTCATCTGCCTCTACATCAGCCACCCGTTTAACCGTCGCGGTGGCCGTTTCAGAAAATTCCTTGGCACACACCACATCAACCGGAACGGGAATCTCGCCGCCACGTTGTGCGGCCTGGGCAATCAGTCGTTGGGCTTCGGGGATGAGATCGGGTTCGTACAAGGATTTACCCACCGCATGACCGGCTGCTGCGATGAAGGTATTGGCAATGCCGCCGCCTACGATTAGCTGATCGACGATGCCGGAGAGCGAGTCCAGCACGGTCAACTTGGTGGAAACCTTGGAGCCGCCTACGATGGCCAACAGCGGACGCTTGGGTTGTTTGAGTGCCTTACCCAGGGCTTCCAGTTCGGCGGTAAGCAGGAGGCCCGCACACGCCACAGGAGCGAGTCGGCCTACGCCGTGGGTTGAGGCTTCGGCCCGGTGCGCCGTCCCGAACGCGTCCATGACGTATACGTCACACAGGGCGGCCATCGTGCGGCAGAGTTCGGGATCGTCCTTTTTTTCCCCGGGGTTGAAGCGTACGTTCTCACACAAAACCAGTTCGCCGGACGCGACCTCAACACCATTCAGCCAGTCTTTAACCAGCCTGACAGGTCGGCCCAATAATTCCGCCAAACGATGGGCCACCGGTTGCAGTGAAAACTCTTCATTGTATTCACCCTCTTCAGGGCGACCCAGATGAGACATAACCATCAGCCTGGCTCCTGCATCCAGACAATGACGCAGCGTAGGCAGACAGGCCTGAATACGGGTGTCGCTGGTGACAATACCGTCTTTGACCGGCACGTTGAGATCCTCGCGAATTAACACTCGCTTGCCGGCGATGTCCAGATCGGTCAATTTTTTGTATGTCATAGATAAATCCTCCAGATTCGACGCGCATTCACGCCGAGCTTATAAAAATGTGAACGGGATAATTAGTCGTTACGCCACTTGATGGAACACCCAATACTGGCGATTTGATGTTCTGGCCCTTTACCGGTAGCGGCAACCTGTTTCATGGCCTCGTACAGATCGCGGGGTAATTGGGGTGGGTTAAATTCTCTGCGGCTACCGTCCAGGCGACCGCGATACTGCAAGCCCAGTTGCTTGTCATAGCCGAAGAAATCCGGCGTACACACGGCCCCATAAGCCTTGGCTACTGCTTGAGTTTCGTCATAAAGATAAGGAAACGGATAGGCGAGTTCTTCGGCAATGGTTTTCATGTTGTCGAAGGAATCTTCCGGGTAATTGACCGTATCGTTGGACATGATGGCGACTGAGTGAATCCCTAATGCACGCAGGTCAAGGGTATCCCTGATGATGCGATCCTGTACCGCTTTGACATAAGGACAGTGGTTACAGATAAACATAACCAGCAAACCACTCGGCCCTAGACACTCTTGCAATGTCCAGTTGCGCCCGTCAGTACCCGGCAGAGAGAAATCAGGGGCTTTGCGGCCAAAATCACATACTGGGGTTTCCAGGCTTGCCATATCGTGTATACCTTTTGTTTTGTAGTCGTTATGAGTCAGTAATCAGCGAGTGGGGAACCCGTTACCGGGATATCCAATACGGGTATTTACAGAGGAAACTGAAGAAATACCGGTGAACTGGAATGAAAGCGGCGCAAATGATACCACCATCCTGAGCTTGTGAAAGACCCGATTTGATGCCAGGAGCGGCCATGCCCGGGTTTTTAGATCAATCCTGAAATACCAGCAGGCGATCGGCCTTGAAACACGCGTCCATCCACAAGCCTAATCCACCAGGGCGGAATCCCGGCAATAGCAGTCCGGTCGGGTTCAACCCCCGATGGTCGCAAGCGGAGACACACAACACCAAATCCACGCCGTAGCGTTCCGCCAACATTGACCAGTCTGGGGCATGGGCAGGACGTGAGTAACCCAAACCGTTATAAATGCCGTCATGATAAAAAAATACCCGGATAACCTCATTTCCTTGCGTAATAGCCGTGTGAATGAAACGCCAGGCAATGTGAGGTAATGAGGAGCAGGAAAAAGCAGAATTGACTTGAATGGCGTATTTCATGCGCGGTCTCCAGGTTGGAATAATCGGTTAATGATGACTATCACCACTGTCATTTCCACCGCCACGCCACTCCATCCCGCCCCTGCAGCCAGGCCGGTGACCATAGCCGCCATCAGGCGTAAGACCCGCCTCAATTCCACCGTGCCGGAACCCTGTCGAATCAACAAGGCCGCACCCAGCAAACCCGCAAACAACACGCTATAGCTCATTAGATTCACGATATCGTGGCCAGTCCCCACGCGACTGGCCACGTCAGTCAACACGGCGGCAGAAACCGCCAGAATCACCGGATGAAAAAGCCTGTCCGGGCGCGACCCTGACCTGAACGCCCAGGCTTGCACCCCGACCAGAACGGCGGCTGTACACACGGTCAATCCCGAATCCAGCAGCAGGGCAGGCTCAAACGAGCGGATCAGCGGCAAACCAGCCAGCACACTCAGAAGTTGTCGCCCGCTAGCCCCGGTTTCGCTCAGGGCGAATCCCCCCAGAAGGGCAAACACCACAGCCGCCACCCGGTGTATGGCGTGCACCGGTAAGCGATGTGCCAGTTTTTCTCCCAGATAAACGACAGGCACATTGGCGATCATCATGCCCAGGGTTGTCCCTAGCACCACGCTGGTCAGGGCATCGTAGCGAGCCGCCAAAGCGATGGTCGCCACTTGGGTTTTATCGCCCATTTCAGCCAGAAAAAACGCAATTGTGGTGGCCAGCAACACCCCGTAACGCGGTTCGGTGCCGTCGTCATCGCAGGTGTCGGGTATGAGTGTCCAGGCGGCCATGGCAAGAAAGCTAAAACCCAGAATCCAGGCCAGAACATCAGGGCTGAGGGTTTGGGTAATCCACGTCCCCAGAGCGGCCGCCAGAAAGTGATTGGCCAGTGTCGCCAGCAAAATACCCAGGATAATAGGCCCAGGTCTACGGAAACGTGCGGCCAGCATTAAGGATAACAACTGAGTTTTGTCGCCGACTTCAGCCAGAGCGACTATCCCGGTAGAAACCAGCCATGCTTCAATGCTAATACTCATGCGACGATACCGCGCATGACCCAGTCGCGTATCAGTTCGACACCATGGCGCAGAAGCGTGTCGCTGCTCGTTCCCAGTTCAGTGGCCAACCGCTTGAGGTGCATATCCAGTGTGCCGGTTTCGCCCGCTTCCAATAATTCCAGAAGACGAAACGTGACCGGATTAACTTCCAGAAAGCGAACCCGATCTTCACGGTTGCGGTACACCAGCACGGCCGTCGGCCTGTCGGGAGGTGTAGCAGGCTGAAAAGCAGGGCCAATTTGATGCACGGGGTAGCGGTATAACAAAGGCCAGGCCAGTTCCGACAGCACAACAGGGTGACTCAAAGGATTATCCAGCAAGGCAGAATTAACCGGAGGCGGTTCGTGTTCGGATACCTCAAGAGCCAGTTCCACCCACTCATAGTGAGCCAACTCCAGCAGGAATGGCGGATCGGCGGGATGTGGGGTTCGTTCCCGGGTTAAATAGTCGATAAATTCTTCGGCGATACCGATAAACAAAGGGGTATGGTTGCGGTGAAGGGCAAAATAATCCTGAACCAGATCACGCCACAATTCGGTTTCCAACACGGATTTAAGAACGGGAAAACCGCAGGACAGGAAGTTTTCGATATTGTTGAAAAACAGTTCCCGATACATCCCCATTCTGAGTGGCGCAACCCCAGTGGGTAATGGTTGGTGTTCGGGATCACGAATATAGGCGGCAAAACCATACTGGATGGTTTGAAACCCGGGATGACCATCACTCATGACTGACTCTCAAGCGGGTGATTCTGCATGAGCCTGATTTGATTCAGTTCCTCATACAAAACCGGCAAAGGCGGGATGTTGAAATCACGTTCCAGCACGGTAGGCAATACTCCAAACCGGGCATAGGCCCGTTCCAGCAATCGCCAGACCGGATCAATCACAGCAGCCCCGTGGGTATCCACCAAAAAATCATCCGCTTCGAGGTAATGTCCGGCTACATGCAGGTAAACAACCCGCTCAACCGGTACTCGCTCCAGAAAATCTACCGCCGAATAACCGTGATTAATACTGTTAACGTAAATGTTGTTGACATCGAGCAGCAGATCACAATCTGCCTCACTTAACACAGAAAGGAGGAAATCAAGCTCGGTCATCTCCTGACCGGGAGCGGCATAATAAGACACGTTTTCCACCGCAATACGGCGTTCAAGAATGTCCTGAGTGCGTCTGATTCGGGCCGCCGTGTGGCGGGCAGCCTCCGGGGTGAAAGGAATGGGCATGAGGTCATACAAATGGCCTTCATCGCCACAGTAACTGAGGTGCTCGCTGTAGCAGGCAATCTGGTGTCGATTGAGAAATCGACGAAGATCAAGCAGGAAAGACTCATCCAGCGGCGCGGGTCCGCCCAAAGACAAAGATAAACCGTGACAGATAAACGAGCAGCGTTCAGTCAATGAACGCAACTGACGCCCCAATTGGCCGCCAATCTTCATCCAGTTTTCGGGAGCGATTTCGTAAAAGTCGATGTGGGCGGGAGGGGCTACGGCAATCTCGGCCAGAAAGCTACGCCGTAATCCCAACCCTACAGACCGAACCGGCAGAGACGATTTCATGGTGGGCTTGAGTTGTACGATACGGTGGGAAGGCAGTGTATGCAGGACAACACGCGATGCCCTGCATACACATCACAAAAAGGCAGGCGGGAAGAAATCAGGGTGCTGGAGCCGCCGATTCAGCCGGGGCAGCGGGAGCCGTTTCGGCTGGGGCCGGAGCAGCAGCCGGGGCTGGGGCGGCAGCAGCAGGAGCTGGGGCGGCGGCGGCAGCCGGAGCAGCGGCCGGGGCGGCAGCAGCAGGTGCGGCTCCGTCCATCTTCATGCCGGCACACTTGCCTTCCATCGCCTTACCCTGTGCGCCGCCGCCCATGGCGTTCTTCATCATGGCACCGCAGTTCATGTCGGGGGATTTCATCATCTGCCCGCCACACTTCCCTTCTCCACACTTCATTTCGCCGGCCATCTTGTCGCCGGCCATCTTGCCAGCCTCGGCTACCTGCAGGTAACCTTGGCTCAGTTCCTTGACGACAAAGGGATTTTCGCCCGCGTTAGCCAGTCCTGCGAATGAAGTAGCCAATACCGCAGTCATTACAGTGTTCAATGTTCTTCTGCTCATTATTTAGTCTCTTTAAGTTTGAGTGGGGGTTGATCTGGATACCGTACACCGCTTGATGCGATGCTGGCGCGATAGACAGATTTTTGTTTGTAAAGTTACGTCTTGTGGTCAAATCCCTTACCGAAATGCGGTTGGGTGCGTGAAAATACTCGTTTCTCCGTTCAGTGTCCAGCCTATCCCTCGCGGTCGCATTGAGAGACAGAAAGTGTTCAACAACGGTTGAGCCTGTCACACAGTATGACTAGAATGCACCCTTTGCGCCTATCAGAGATTGAATTAACCGTGGATGATAATTTGCAACAAACCGCTTTAAACCTCATGGAAGCAGGACGGTTTATCCATGCCAAAGGCTGGGTACCGGCGACCAGCGGCAACTTCTCGGCCCGACTGGCCGATGGGCGGATTGCCATTACGGTGTCTGGTCGGCACAAGGGTCACCTCAGTGAAACCGACATCATGCTGATTAACGCAGAAGGTCATTCTTTAGACGGCAGAAAGTCCTCCGCCGAAACCTTACTGCACACTGCGTTGTACCGCCGTTACCCAGAAGTCGGGGCTATACTGCATCCGCACTCGACTGGTTCTGTACTCTTGTCCCGTGTACGCAGTGAGCGGGTCGTGCTGGAAAACTGGGAATTACTCAAAGCCCTGTCCGGCATCACGACACACCAAACCCGCGTTGTGATACCCATATTTGCAAACGATCAGGACATAGCCAGGCTGGCTACTATCATTGATGATTATCTGGACAGGCATGATCCAATCCCTGCCTACATCATTGAAGGTCACGGCTTTTATACCTGGGGTGCTACAGTCGAGGATGCGCTTCGGCATGTTGAAGCACTGGAATTTATGTTTGATCTGGAATTTCGTCTTGAAGGGCGGGTAAAACCATGAGCGTATTGACCATTCATCCCGAGAGTGATCCCGACCAGGTCGAGATCGTGCGTACTCACGAAGAAATAGCCGAGCGGCTGTGGAGCATAGGCGTGTTGTTTGAACGCTGGACGGCAGACACCCACCTTGAGGCGAACGCCGACCAGGACACCATCCTCGCCGCTTACCGCAGCTCCATAGATCGCCTGATAAACCGTTACGAGTTCAGAGCGGTTGATGTCATCAGTGTCAACCCTGATCATCCCGATCGAATCGCCCTGCGCAACAAATTTCTCAGCGAACACACGCATGATGAATTTGAAGTTCGTTTTTTCGTGGAGGGACGAGGTATTTTCTACCTGCACAGCCAGGAAAAAGTCTATGTCGTGCTGTGCGAACAAGGCGACCTTATCAGCGTTCCCGATTTGACCCGGCATTGGTTTGACATGGGTGAACACCCCAGCATCAAAGCCATACGCCTGTTCACCACACCAGAAGGCTGGATTGCCACATTCACCGGCGACCCGATCGCTGAAACCTTTCCCAAATTTGAAGCATTCATGGCCCGCTACGCATGATTAAGGCGATACTGACCGACATCGAAGGCACGACCACCTCCATTTCCTTCGTCAAAGATGTGCTATTCCCCCATGCCCGTGCCCACATAGGCCACTTCGTACACAGCCACCGGCAATTGCCGGAAGTGGATCATCTGCTGGCAGAAGTCAGGCAACTGGCCCATTTGTCCGATCAAGCCGATGATGCCGATCTGGTGGCTTGCCTGATCGAATGGATAGACCAGGATCGCAAACTGACCCCACTAAAAGCCCTGCAAGGCATGATATGGGAACAGGGTTATGCCCAAGGCGATTTCCATGGCCATCTCTACCCCGATGTGGCCCCCCGTCTCAAAGACTGGCATCAACGGGGTTATCGGCTAGGCATCTATTCATCCGGTTCCGTACGCGCACAAAAGCTGCTGTTCACCCACACTGAATGGGGCGATTTAACGCCTTTGTTCTCCGATTATTTCGACACCGGTGTAGGTGCCAAACAAGACGTAAACGCGTACCATAAAATTGTCCACCTGATGGGGCTTGCCCCGGATCACCTGTTATTCCTGTCCGATATGCCCGCTGAACTCAATGCCGCCCGTGAGGCCGGTTTGCATACTTGCCGCCTGGTTCGTCAAGCAGACGAACACCTCGACACCAAAAATCACCCCATAGCGAGTGATTTCGATGCCGTTGACCGACTCATTCTGAACAAAACCTGACATCATTTTTGCTTAACCCTCCACAGGCATCGATAAATTCCCTGCTCGGGAACCGAGAATTCATCGATGCTTATGCCTATTTGATTACCATTTGACGAGGATCACAGTGTATGAGCATAAAGTCTGCTCCACCAGAGAGTAGTAATACCCATATTCTTTCTGACGACAGAAAACAAACACCCTGCCTGTCTCGCCGGGGTTTTCTGTCCCGTATTGGTGCTGTAGCCGTAGGCTCACTCCTGATGCCATCGACAGATGCTTACGCCAGAAGCATGAGTCGTGACCGAACCCTGGTACTTCACAACATGAACACGGATGAAGAACTGAGTATCGTGTGCAGCCCCAGGCAACACTACGATCGACGGATACTGCAACGTTTCAACCAGTTTCTCAGGGATCACCGCACCGATCAGGCACACAACATGGATCCTGCCCTGATTGACCTGCTCTACGCCATTTCGATGTTCACCGAGAGCAGAGGCGTGTTCAAAGTCATTTCCGGTTACCGTTCCCCGGAAACCAACCAAAAGCTACGCCTGATGAGCCATGCGGTAGCCGAACACAGCCTGCACATGCGTGGCAAAGCGGTTGATTTCCGTATGGAAGACGTAGGCACACACACCATACAAAGGGTCGCCCTTGCCCTGCAACAGGGCGGTGTGGGCTATTACCCGCGTTCTGATTTTGTCCATCTGGATACCGGCACCATCCGCGCCTGGTAACTCAAAACCTGCACCATAAAAAAAGCGCGTCTGTCATTCCCTGTGACAGACGCGCTTTTCTTTTTCAGCCCATTATCCGTGCATGATCAACGCATGAAGACCCGGCGCGTAGGTCATGCTCGTCACACCAGACAATTCGATTTGCACATCCACAGCGGCATCGAATTCGCCATTTCCGTCCACGTCCACCAACAGGCTGGACAACTCGGTCGAGTACGCAAGCGCATTGTTCTCATCCAGATGGTCACCGATCACTATGCTCTTCGCCGCATGGGTTAAAGTGATGCCCTCCAGCTTCAATACATCACTTACTTCAGTACTAAACCGCAGGAGGTTTCTGGCATCGACTTCCCGGATCAGGTCATGTGTTCCTGCCGTGAGATCATCCTCACCCAAAGCTTTTGCTGTGTAGAGATACACATCCCGTCCTACCCCGCCTTCCATAGTGTCGTTACCGGCACCACCGGTCATGCGGTCGCGTTCCAGTCCACCCTGCAACAGATCATCGCCATTGTCGCCGAACAGTTTGTCACGACCTTCCCCACCATCCAGGCTATCGTTGTCGTCACCACCGTACATCCAGTCATCGCCCAAATCACCCAACAGCACGTCGTCACCGCTTTCACCCCACAGCCCCGCATCACTGCCATGACCGCCATTCAGGGTATCGTTACCGTCTCCACCCCAGAGTTGGTCTCGACCTCTGTCTCCCTGCAAGAGGTCGTTTCCGGCATCGCCGTACAGTTGATCTCGTCCCTCACCTCCATTCAGTACGTCATCGCAATTCCCGCCGCGCAGCGTATCGTGGAACCATCCCAGACCACCCAACAGGGTATCGGCACCATCGCCTCCTTCCAGGCTGTCGGCACCGAGTCCTCCGTCCAGACTGTCGTCGCAAGCCCCGCCAAACAAGGTATCGCGGCGTTTGCCGCCCAGTAACGTATCCTTGCCTTCTCCGCCGTCCAGCCAATCACGCCCACGACCGCCGTCCAGGGTATCGCCGCCCAAACCTCCCGTCAGCGTGTCGGCCCAGCGCAGTCCTTGCAAATAATCATCGGCATCGCCGCCATTCAGCACGTCATGGTAGTCGGTGGGTGCGCCGCTATCCCCCATCAAAGTGAGGCCAGGATTCGGGCTTGTTTCATCGTCGCAATGGCAACCGTCCGTTTCGGCTTTAGTACCCAAAAAGCCCGGATCAACGATCTGGCCATTTTCGCTCAGATCATCGTCACCCGTGGCACCATCGGTGAAGGTGAGTATGACCTGGTCAAAACTGCCATTAGCGTCGGTATCGTAGAACTCCGCACCGTCATCGTAAGTGGAGGGATCGCCATCCGCCATGTAGGCATACAGGTGAGGTGCTGGGTTATCTGCCGTCGCGCCAATTTTGTAGTAGGTGTTGGATGTCACCCCGCCCGGCAACTGAATCACCATACGGGTTTGTAGCCCCGCACGGTCGGGATCGAGATCCAGCAACGAACTACCTTCACGAGACAAAATGGTGAAGTTCAACAATCCACTCATGACCGGATCAACGGCCACACCCGCCAGTGCTGTCGATATCGCATCAGCCACCTCAGGGGAATATTGCTGGGACAAATCCGTAACCGCATTCACGCTGACATTGCTGATCTGAGCATTGGGATCCAGTTTGAGCGGTATCTTGTCGCCGGATGTACTATCGGGATTACCCACGATAAGCGCACCAAAGCTGGCAGGATCGGCATTGGCACCTGCATTAAATGCATTCGCTGAACCCAGCGGCAAGGTCGTCACCTGCGACTGTTTGGAATCCGGCACGCCATCTCCGTTGAAGTCCCCACCGGCTACGGCGGCTTCCGTGGTGGGCAACACGCCGTCCAGGTCGGTCAGAATCTGGATGTCCCGCGAGGCATCACTCTGATAGTTGCCGGCCACATCGTACAGTCTGGCGTGCAGGGTGTAATCACCATCATTTAGCTCGTTACTGGTGAGTGTGACATGACCTGTAGCCACCTCCTGATCGGTCAGCACCGTCTTGGCAACGACCACGTCCTGCCCTTTATCATCCGCATACACTACTCTGAGGATGTAGCCTGCCAATACATCGGCGGTGACGCCAACCGGCAGCGTGACATCTAAAACGGGAGTCGCGATCTTGATTACATCGGCGGCAGTTTCAGTCCCCCCGGAAGATCCTGAGCCACTGGTGACCGCCAAAGAAACCGGAGTACTGGGGGCGATGGTGTCCACCTGTATTGGCAGCGAATCGCTAGCCAGCGGTGTCGCGCCGTCTTCTCCGAGTACATTGGCCGTGAAGGTATAGTTTCCGTCTACCCCTTTCAGGCCTTCATCATTGACCAGTTGGCGTGTATCCACATTGGCCAATGTCCAGAATCCATTGGCATCACCCGTAGCCGCACCCAGCAATACTCCGTCAGAAGTACTCACCCCGATGCGGGCCAGAGGGACTGTCTGTCCCTGCAGTTCGAGTACCGTGTGATTGGTGATCTGATCCTGATCACTTTCACCGCTGTCGTATTCAGGGGGCAAGTCGATGATGGGCGTTTCTGCCAGATTGGCAATGGTCAGGGTCAGCGGAGCCGTTGCGGTCGCACCGGCCCGATCGGTTGCGGTCACCACCAGCGTATACACACCTTCTTGATCAACACCTGGAGTACCGGTGAGGCTGCCCGTCACCGCATCAAACTTGAGCCAGTCGGGCCTAGGCTGACCGCCTTCCAGATTGACGCTCAGCGTAAGCACATCTCCCCGATCAGGATCGGTGAACATATTGGCGGGCAATACATACCGGAAGGGCGCGCCTTCTTTCAGGTATTGATCCGTAGCGGCCTGAGCCAGTTGTGGCGGATCATTCACCGCCACTATCGGCAGCGTGACGGTACTGGCAGGTGAATTGAGGTTGCTGTCCTGGCTATCCACCAACACATAATGGAATACGGCGTTGGCCACACCGCTGTCGTCTGGCTGGAACCGGAAATCAACGCGACCGTTGACCAGTGTCAGCAGTGTTCCGTCTGCCCCCATCTGGATAGGCGAGCCATCCGCCTGGGTCAAAGTCCCTCCGGTCACATCCAGAATACGCAGTTTTTCAACCGCAGCATCGGGATCGGTCAGAGTCGATGGCTTCAGGCTGATGTTAGCCGCATCGGGTTTGGCGTTGTCGGTGACGGGATTCCCGTTCAGATCGAACACGGTCAGATCGCCTCCGGCTGTGGGAGGGGTGTTATCCACCACAGTCAGATTCAAAACCGCACGGGCATCCGGGGTGCGGTCATCGCCGTCACTGACGCTCAAATCCACACTGGCCTGAGTGGCTCCCGTGGTCACGGTAAACCCAACACCGCGTAAAACCGCATTAAGGTCAGCCGGAGCACCTTGCAAGACATATCCACCCGAGTCACTGGATGTGACCGTCACACCGCTGGAACGGCCAATATCCAGATTCCCTTCATGCGGTGTCAGGGTGACACTCACTACCGGGCTGTCGCCATCAGAAATACGAATACCGACCAGATCGGTGGCCACCCGACTGGAGACACTCAAATTCCTGGGCAACTGTATCTTCGGAGCATCCAGTACATCGAACACCAAAGTGCCGTGGGCATCCGGTGTGATGGCCTGGTCATCACTCACCGTAATGGCCACCGATGTCTGCCCACTCACCGTACTGCTCACCGAGACATGGTCTAACGCCTGGTTGAGCGCGGTCGCCGTGCCGGTCAGGGTGATAAGCCCTCGTTCGCCTTGAACCAGAGTCACTCCGTCGCTGGGAGCCACATCAATCAGGCCACGGGACGGTGTTAGCGTTACAGTCAACAGGGAGTCGCCGAAATCGACCAAGCGGATACCACTCACTGTCGTAGCCGTGCCGTCCGCCAGCAAGGTCGGGGTGAGGGTCGGCAATTCCATGACGGGGGCCACCGTATGCGTCAACTGGATGGTATCTTGCGGTATTGAGGTCAGTGCGTCCTGATCGGTCGAGGTGATGACGATTTGCCCCTTGGCCAGATCACTGTCGCCGGTATAACGCAAGGACGACAGGCTGTCATTCACTCGGGCCGGAGCACCACTCAACACCCAGGTGTACGCATCTGGAGTGCTCAGCGACACATTGTTTTGAACCGGGAAACCCAGCGTTCCACTGTGGGTAGACAGGGTGACCGTGAGGCGTTCGCTGTCGAAATCAGCGACCCGGATTCCTGGAACTACCGTCGCCAGACCACTCACCACGTCAACGGTAGCAGGCACTACCTGGCTCGGTGACGACAACACCTTGAACGTCATGTTCTGGGTGGAATCCGGTGTGAAGTCAAAATGATCGTCAGCGTGTAGGCTCACCGATGCCTGAGTACTCTTGATGCCGGTGGTCAGGCTCAAGGTGGACAGACTGCGGTTAAGGTCATAAAGCTGGCCATAGAGTTGCAGAACCCCACCATCCAGCGGCGTTACCGTAGCGTTGCCATAGGCCGTCACCGTGAGTGTTCCCGCCTTGGGGGTCAGGGTCAGGGTGAGTGGAACCCCTCTGAGATCATTTTCAGTATCCTCAATAAATACATCTCCCAGACTAACCACCGATCCCGCCAACACCGATGTCACCGCCGACGGATGAATCGTCGTCGGGTACAGCAGATCCACCGTCATCTTGCCAGTTGGGTCTATCGTGGTGGGATCACCATCATCGACCTTGATCAGCAGTTTTCCCGCCAGTTGCCCCCCCACTTCACCGGTAAAGGTGAGGTGGCTCAAATTGGTATTGATGTCGTCCAGCTTCCCGGACAAGGTCAAAATGCGGCCATCACGACTGACATTGGCCGGCCCTTCCAGAGTGATCTGCCCGAATTCTGGAGTCAATGTCACGCTGAGGGTGGTGTTTCCCGGTTTACCAGACACACTGACACCCGGAATGGCAACGGCTTCCCCGGCTATGCTGGGAACCAATCCGGGCTGGTTGATTTGCACGCTGCCGGGATCGTCGTTGCGGATTGACGAGGTATCCGCAGACTTTTCCATCACCACCGAGGTGGAGGCGTTTTCCAGGCGGAGGGTAAAGGTTTCGTTGGGTTCATTGTCAGTATCGCCACTCACGTTCACGACAAAGGGCTTGATGATTTCGCCCGGTGCAAATGTGATTGTTCCCGAGGGCAACTGGCCGCCAAAGTCATTGGCATCAGCCGTACCCCCGCTCACCCGGTAATCCACGCTGAACGCCCGATCAGGATCGCCGTTGCGGGTGATGGTGTAGATGAACGGTGTGGT
>JBPCSC010000128.1:0-2846 GCA_051007495.1 Methylococcaceae bacterium
GACAGTCGCTTCATCCTGCGCTTCCCGGTTTTGCCGATCCCCGCCAAAACCTGCGATGCTCGGCGCGACTGAACGGGAGGGTGGGTTTTACCAGACGGTGTGCCATTCGAGAGGCAATCCATGCGTCAAAATACTTCCTGCCTCGAATTAAACGCTAAGGCAGGCATAAATGTTTTAATTCAAACTTTGTTGAGTATAACACCATGAAGCACATAAAGGGTTTGATTATCTTTATGGTCTTCATGATAAATAAAAAAACAAGGGCTATTCCAGGTTTTGGGCCTGTTCGCGGATTTGTTCTATCAGCACTTTCATTTCCACTGCGGCTTTGGTGGTGGTGCTGTCCTGTGATTTGGAGGCCAAAGTATTGGCTTCACGGTTTAATTCCTGAATGAGAAAATCCAGTTGACGACCGGCGGGTTCGGCCTGTTTTAATACCCTGAATATCTCCAGAACATGAGTTTCAATACGATCCAGTTCTTCCGTTACATCCAGTCGCTGGGCCAGATAAACCATTTCCTGTTCCAGACGATCAGGATCGGGACTGGTGCTTAAATCCAGCAGGCGTTGCCGGATTTTTTGTTTTATTTCCAGTAATACGGCAGGTATTCGCACCCGGGTGTCCCTGGCCAGGGTGCTGATGGTCTGGCAACGTTCTTCCATAAATCCCGCCAGTTGTCGTCCTTCGCCGGAACGGACTTCCACTGCTTTATCCAGTGCCTCTTGCAATACGGTTAATAACTCAGCGGCCAGCGATTCATATTCGGTTTGGGTTTGCTGAAGAACACCGGGCCAGTTTAATACCTCCATAGGGCTTATGGCTTGCCAGGAACGGGGGTATTCCCGTTCAATGTCGGCCAATGTTTTCATCAGGCATTCCAGTCGTTCCCGGTTAATGTTCAGTGCGAAACCGGTAGTTTCTGCACCTGTATTTTTTCGATACTGCAAACTGCAATCGACCCGGCCCCGCTTGAGGGACTGGCCGATCAGTTTTCTGACATCGGATTCCATAAAGCGGAATTGATCCGGCATTTTAAGGGCTATGTCCAGATAACGGTGATTGACTGAACGTATATCCCAAACGAAAATCTGTCCTGCTATTTCGCGTTCACGACTGGCGAAGGCGGTCATGCTGTGGGTCATAAGGATACTCTTGAGTTAGTTGGCGGTACACCAATGTCGTTGAAACACACCCGACTGCACCAGCGAGTCAACCAGGTGGTGAATAAGGGTATGGGAAATAATGGGCAACATGATTTCAGGCTGATCGGCCAGGGCCATGGTAACCAACAGCAGTGAGGTTCCATGCAACCGTGCTGGTTTTATCGGCTCAAAAAACCGACCGGGCCAATACCCGGTGAGGGTTGTCGATAAACACATCATCCGGTTGGGAGATAACCTCTGGAAGGCTCGGCGAAGTATGTTTGAATAAAAGAGCAACAGCAGATTGATATGGTTGACCAGCCTGACTGCCGGTTTAGCCGAGGCTCACCCACTGGCCTTTGGGTCAGTATAGCCAGAAACGATGCTACGCTGTCGGTGGCCAGTTTGTGTCAGTATTCAGATGATGTTGTGTGTCCATGTAGCAATTTTAGGGGGGCGGGGAATTGAGTATATTTACGGTTGTCTGGGTAAAACCAGTACCAGCAAACCAAAACTTACGATCAGAATACCCGCCCATTCCCTCAGCGACGGACGTTCTCCAAGAAACATGACGGCAAATAATACCACCAGTATCATGCTGAGTTTATCGACTGGAGCCACCTGGTACGCATGGCCTGTTTTTAGTGCTCTGAAGTAACACACCCAGGACGCTCCTGTAGCCAGCCCTGAAAGGGTTAAAAACCACCAGGTTCTTAAAGGCAATTCAAAGGGGGTATTCCATTTGCCGGTGATATAAAGAAAACAGGCCAGTACAACCAGTATGATGAGCGTGCGAACGAAACTGGCCAGATCGGAATCTACCCCGGCCAAACCGGCCTTGGCCAGTATGGCGGTTAGTGCGGCAAATACTGCAGACAACAAGGCCCAAAAGAGCCAGTTTTCGTAAACCATAAGGATTAGATTTGGGTATTCCATCAGGCCTTTTGGCCTGTAAGGGCTTACGCGAAGAGCAGCACGCAGTGGTAATGGAATACTCGTGTTTGCCTATTGGGGCGGGAGAGGCGTGAATCTCTGGAGGGTTGAATGTTTACGGGAGCCTGAACATGGACATGATGCCCGAGAGGGGAGGGTATTAAAGTGGCCCGCGACAACCCACCCCCGAAGATACTCAGGCATTCGTATCTGGCTGGTTATCGTCCATCGAGCCTTCCGGGTTTTGTTCAATCTGCGCCACGACTTCATCGGAGGCGAACATCATACCGCTTCTATAATAATGGCAGGCAGCGGCATAATCGTTTTCCCGAAATAGCAAATCCCCCATTAATTGATGGGCTTCCACGCTGGATTCAATCGACAGACTTTGCTTGAGATAATCCTTGACCTTATCCCAGTTTTGAGTCCGCCAGGCCAGTTTGGCCAGCACCAGATACAGTACTGCGTCATAGGGGTGAAGGCTGATCCACGCTTCGGCTTCATGGAGTTGGTGTCTGGAATCGGCCTGGTGTATGCAGCCATATAAAACCAGCAGGGATTCGCTCCAGTCCCGACCTAAAGCCAGTCGCAAGGGTTCTTCAATTTCGTCACCCACTCCGGCCGCTATCATGGCTGCATAGTACTGGGTTTGAATACTCATGATCTGACGCACATGTTCGGGTATTTCCGACCATAGTCGTCTGAGTTCGGTGGGTTTTCTGGTTTCGGCCCTGTCTTTAACCAGCGCGCTGTAGGTTTCGGTTTCCCAC
>JBPCSC010000129.1:0-8028 GCA_051007495.1 Methylococcaceae bacterium
TCGGTGTTCTGGTAGCGAAACGGGGTGTCAGGGCCGGGGCCGTATCCCTTGAACTCGTTGACAAATCTGCCATCGCCAACTGGGACTTGCTGGAAAATGTACTGGCTGTAAGGGCCATTCGCCAATGCGTTATAAGGAACCGAAGCCAATGGGGCCGAGTTCTGGCCTACGTTAAAACCGGCAGATGGAGTTGGATTAAATGCCCCTTCAGCAATGCTTACTCCAGCCTGGGCCTGGGTGACGCCTGCTTGCTGGATGTATCGGGTGGGTGAGAGATCCAGCGTGGTTTTCACAGCTTCAGCCAGGCTCATGCCGCCGTCTTCGGCCAATACGACCGGGGCGGAGATCATGATGCCAGCAGTCAGCAATGACAGCACGGAACGCTTCAGTGTAGTTTGAAACATAAAAATTTCCTGCAGTGATTAGTATGGGTTATGGTTGATATTGATTAAGAGACGATCGCCATTTCCGGGGTGTTGCTAGGGTAAATACAGCACGCCCCGGAATCATTGAGCGTAACGGGAATGGACAAAAACATCAATCGTTATGAGTCAGCTTGTTGTCATTATCCGGAAAGTTCACCGATGACAGCGTGTGCGTTGGATGGGTGACCATCGCGGTGAGTATGACTTTGAAATCCTCTGTCATTCTCGCCACCGTGTGCTCCGGCATATAGCCCCGCTTGTATTGCCAGCAACTGGTCAAAGCCAATCCGTCCGGGGTTTGCCGTTCCCATACCGTGGGATAGAGGTCGGGGAACATGGACTCCCCATGAATTTCTTCCATGAAACACACGGTGGCACCGGCCAGTTTCAGTTCGTCTTGAGTTAATTCGCCCAGGAAACTGAACACCGTGCGAAAAAGCGGGGTGGTGCGTTCGGTTCCCGGTAGAATGGCCGGGGCCATAACCCCAAAAGGAATGTCCTGATGGGCAAAAGCGTCCATTACGATACTTCGGGTTTGCTGCAATAAATGGACAAACGTCATCTCTGCGGCCAAATCAAACCGCAAGGCCAAAATGTTCAGCAGTGAACCGATGATGGGTTCAAGCTTCCAGTGGTTACGGTTCGCCAGTGTCGTACCCAACACCACGTCCGTGTATCCACTGTAGCGAGAGAGCACCAGGGCGTAGGCTGAAACCAGAGTGATGAAGACGGTGACGTTTTGTTCGAGACTGAGTTGTTTGATGGCTAAGGTCAACTCTGCCGATAGTTCACACCAGAGCGTGCCAGCGGCATAAGTGCCGGATGGCGTCTGCCGCCCGGCTATGGCCCAGGTCAAGGGTGGAGGCTCTCCCCGCGTGAACCAGTCACGCCAGTAAATCAAACGCGATTCCAGATCCCCCGCCAACAAAGCCTGTTGCCAGCGCACACAACCGGCATATTGCATGGGCAATTCAGGTAATGAGAGCTTGGGTTCCCGGTCCGTAAACGCCTGATAGTGACACTCAATTTCGTGTAACAAAGCCCTGAGCGAACCCGTATCAAACGCTGTATTGTGCAGGCACAGGAGCAGGATGTGTTCCTGATCGGCCAGAGTCAACAAACGCACCCGCACGCTGCAATCACAGCTTAGGTCAAAGGGCAAATGGCATTCGGCCAGCACTTCACGCTGGATGTGAGAGGGATGTTCTGCCGAAGGGACGTGGCGCAGATCTACCGGGTGAACAGGAATTTTGCCTCTGGGGGCTACGATTTGCCTCACCTCGTCATTGAAAGTATTGAGCGTGGTTCTCAGAAAATCGTGACGCATACAGAGGGCATTGAGGCTGTTCTGCAGGGCCACCACATCCAGCGGCCCGCTAATCCTGAACCCAAACGGCACGTTGTAGAAGCATTCCTCGGGATAACGGATTTGCATCAAACCAAAATGGCGTTGGGCAAAAGACAAAGGATGAATGCCGACCCGTTCCTGTTCGGACAGGAATGGATAGCCCTCTCCAGGTGCGTAAACCTTGGCCTCATCCAGAAACCGGATCAATTCCGGTTTGCTGGTTTGCAGGCGGGCACGCACCTCGGCAGTCAAAGCACCAGGCGGTGCGTCAAAACGCAGTTTGTCGCCTTCCACCCACAATTTAATGTCGAGACGCTCCAGTTCGGTCAGTAGAATTTCCAGAGGCGACAGAGAGATGATGGGGCTCAAATTTCACCTTCTTCACGATCCGTAGTGGTTTCGGTATCCGTCTGGGCCAGATTGATGTCCAGATCGGGGTGGATCTCCAGTAGATGAACAGCCAGTCCGGCAACCGTCGGGGCATTGAATACCACCAACGGCGGCAGCGCACGGTTAAATATCTTCTGTAAGCGATTGGCGACCACCATGGCCTTGAGCGAATTGCCACCCAATACAAAGAAGTTGTCTTCAGTGCCTATGTGGGCTTCGTCCAGGACATCTGTCCAGATTTGCGACAGTAATTGTTCCAGCGGATTGTGTGCGGCTACGAACACCGTATCTCGTACAGGATGGGATTCCTGAGAGATTTTCTCCAATGCCTTGCGATCAATCTTGCCCGAGGGGGACAAGGGCATGGACTCCAGCAGGGTATAAACCGCCGGTATCATGTAATCGGGCAGACGCTCACCCAAAAAGGACTTAAGCCTGGGTATCAGCATTCGACTGACCTTGGCCGTATGTGGGTTAAACGCATAATCACGCCAGTGCCCCATAGGCATTTCAGTGCCGAAAGAATAGGGTTGGTCGCTGAGTTCTTTGGGCAGGAACAAGGCATCAAAAGCCCCGCCTTCATCCATGTTGACCCAGCTTGTTTCCAGCCTGTATCCCAGTTCTTCTGCCAGTTGACGCAGGTCTTCCGGTTCGATGCCAGCCATTTTCTGCTCCTCAAGACGGCTACGCAAAACCCCCATTTTTTCCTCCTGATCGGCTTGTCTGAGCCACTCCAGTGCGTAGGCCTCTTTCACCAGTCGGGCATTGGGGATGTTACGCAAAACATAAACCGGAGGACGTGCGCCGAGTTGTGTGCGTACCTGATCCAGGGACAGCCTGTCGCTTTGCCAGTCCGGGCTGTTTTTGGGTACGGGTGTGGGTTGCGTCGTCGAGCCTATGTGAAGAATCGCATCGAACCGGAACAAAGTAAGCTGGTTTTGGGAATATCCCGGCTTGGGCAAAATCTGCACATGAGTCAGACCCGGTACAAAGCGGGCCAGCGTGATGAAAAAGGCCGGCGCAAACTGTAAATCCTTTTCGGCATCCATTTGATTGCGCATACGCTGCCAGATTTGCCCCACCGTGTCGCCCGCGTCAGCCCGGAACCACTGCACGGAAGCGTTGAAGGATTCACGCAACAGCATATTGGGCACGTCACCGACGAAAATGTGTCCGCCGGGCTTGACCAAACGAGCGGCACCCTGCAGCACCCGAACCAGATAATCGGCATCAGGAAAATGCTGGATGACTGAGTTGATAACTACCGTATCCACGCTGTCGTCAGCAAAATCGTGGATCTCATGCGCCCCCCTGTGCAGAAGGGTGATGCGATCCAACCCCGGTACTCGGGGCTGAAAAGCCCGGATGTGATTCAAGCCAATTTCAGAAATATCTGCGCCGATATAGCTGTCGCAATGAGGCGCGACCCGCGACAGCAGCAAACCGGTTCCGCAGCCCAGTTCCAGAACATGGCGGGGTTGCAGGGACAGAATCCGTGCGACCGTCTGCTCCACCCATTCACGCATCTGCGCGGTCGGAATGGGTTGGCCGGTGTAGGTGCTGTTCCAGCCACTGATATTAAAAGTGGGATCGTCCGTCACTTCGGCTTGTCGGTAGGTTTCCTCGTACAAGCTTTGCCACAACGCCACATGCTCTTCCACCTGTCCGCTGGATTCGTCATCCGCAGCCCATTCCGGATCGGTCACCAGATAGGCATTTAACTGTTTGTCTCCATGTCGATCCTGATGAACCAGCACCACCGATTGTTGCACCGCCGGATGCTGGCTCAAGGCCGATTCGATTTCACCCAGTTCGATACGAAACCCGCGAATTTTGACCTGGTGGTCAATGCGACCGAGAAATTCGATGTTGCCATCGGGAAGAAAACGAGCCAGATCGCCGGTGCGGTACAGTCGGCCTTCGGCGAACGGGTTGGTGATGAATTTTTCCTGGGTGAGTTCTGTTCGATTGTGATAGCCACGCCCGACCTGAATACCGCCGATATGAAGTTCGCCCGGCACCCCCAGCGGAGTCGGTTCGGATAACACATCCAGAATATAAAGCTGGGTATTGCCTACAGGGCGGCCAATGGGCACGAGGGTCAGTGGGCTGTCAGGCGCACACGGCCAGTGGCTGACATCAACCGCTGCTTCAGTAGGGCCGTACAGATTATGTAGCCCCGCCTTGGACAGCGAGAAAAACCGCTGCTGTAAATCGTACGGCAGAGCCTCACCGCTACAGATAACCCGCCGCAAAGACCCGCACCGATTTTCGTCCATCACCTCCAGGAATACATGCAGCATGGGTGGAACGAAATGCAGGGTGGTGATTTTTTCTTCATCAATCAGATCCAGCAAATAACCGGGATCCTTGTGGCCTTCGGGTTTGGCCACAACCAGGCGAGCACCACTCAGCAAGGGCCAGAAAAATTCCCACACCGACACATCAAAGCTGAACGGAGTTTTTTGGAGTACGGTGTCCGAAGAATCCAGTTTGAATGTGTCCTGCATCCACAATAAACGATTGCAAATGCCCTGATGTTCATTCATGGCCCCTTTGGGTTTACCGGTAGAACCAGAGGTGTAAATCATGTAGGCCAGATTGCGGGCCGTGACGGCTGAAACCGGACTTGAATCGCTGGAACAGGCAATTTCAGGCCAATCGCTATCCAGGCAAACGATGCGTGCCTGAGTGGCCGGCAAATGCTCAATCAAATGGCTCTGGGTCAATAAAACAGAGGTTTGGGCATCTTCCACCATGAACGCCAGGCGATCACGCGGGTAGGTCGGATCAAGCGGGACATAAGCACCACCTGATTTGAGGATACCCAACAAACCAATCACCATCTCCAGCGACCGCTCGCAGCAAATCCCCACCAACTGATCCGGAACCACACCGATGCTTTGTAAATGATGCGCCAGTCGATTGGCGCGGGCATCCAGTTCACGGTAACTCAATGCCTGACCTTCAAACACCAGTGCAGTGGCTTCGGGCGTGCGTTCAACCTGCGCCTCAAACAAGTGATGCAGACAGACATCACGAGGATAAACGGCTTGGGTGTGGTTCAAACCAAAAAGCAGCCCATCACGCTCAGACGGATCCAGCAAAGCGACGCGCAACAACACCGTTTCGGGCCGTTCGGCCACATCCGCCAGAATATTGAGGAAATGCCGGCCTAAACGCTCAAAAGTGGCGGGGTTGAAAAAAGCCGAGTTGTAAATAAATGAGGCGTGTAGTTCCTGATCGGTTTCGGAAATCAAAAGAACCACATCCAGAGGCATGGCAGAAGGGAACACCTGCTTCCAGAACTGAAGACAGTCGGTTTCTGATTCCTGGCTGGTCAGCGTGCGATAACACCATCCCGCCTGAAACAACGGGGCGTGAAAATCGGCCTGTTCGTAGGTTCGGGTTTTGTACAGAGTCTCCAGAGGTTCAGCCGTATCACCTAAAGTGCTTAGAGCTTTGGCGTTCAGTCGCGTTACATCTATAAAAGCGGGAGACGATGCAAGCGATTGAGCCGCATGAACCCGCACCAAGCCCCAGTCACCGTGACTAACCCCCTCTGACGACAAAACAGGAACACCCACGACAATCTCATCCTGATGTGTGTAGTGGCTTAATAAAGTGTGGAAAGCGGCGAGCAACACCGAAGCCAGGGTGCAGTCGGGGGCCAGTGCGCGCAGACGTTCAATAGGGGATTGGCCTAGGGACACGCGGTGAACAGCCAGTACAGGTGTGCCGGAAACGGCACGAGGCTGGTCGGTGTACAGCGCGAGAACCGGGAAATCGTCCAAAAATGAATCAGTTTGTTTTGTAGTCATAAATAATCACAGGATTGTAAGAATGGGCTAGAGCGGGTTCTGTATCGTCAAGCAGGTACGGCGTGGGGTGTTTTTATGAAAAACATCTGGACTTTCCGTTATTTCAGGAACTATTGCAAGAAATTCCAGGCACAAACGCAATGCCGACAGCAGGGGAAACCACCTATTTTTTAGCAGATTTGCCTGATGTCAATTCTTACATTTTCTTACAGAACCACACAATTGAAGAATTTTCGGGTAGTCTATAACTGCTCGCAAGAACGGACGAAATTAAAGAACAAAAAAAACTTATCTGGTATTAAATCGGGTGAGTAAGCCTGCCATGCGCAAAGTATTTGTTCCCGCCAGAAAAACACGCCACTGCATACTGCCTTTAGTCAAGCATTGAACTCGCCGCACACAGACCCGTTTTGTAGCGTCATGAGTTTAATGAATAGGTGATCGTGCGTCCGTTGTGATCAAGTCTATTCCTCAACCTCAACCTTAGATTTTAGTTTATGAATTACCACGAGTATATCATCCTTGGAGCAGGCCCTGCCGGTGTTCAGATGGGTTATTTCATGGAGAAAGCAGGACGGGACTACCTTATTCTTGAAAAGAATGCAGTAGCCGGTTCATTCTTTGAGCAGTACCCACGGCATGGAACCCTGATTTCGCTCAACAAAGTTTATAACTTCTTCCCGGAAGAAGAATTCAATCTGCGACATGACTGGAATTCATTGCTGACAGACGACTTTTCGCACAAGTTTACGGATTATACCGAGGAACTGTATCCCAGCAACAAGGTTCTGGTTCAATATCTGAATGATTATGTAAAGAAGTTTGGAATAAAAATCCAGTACAACACAAATATCAGGATGGTAACCCGTCAGGCTGACGGCGACAGGCTGTTTACGCTGGAAGACATGGAGGGTAAAAAATATCAGTGCAAACGGCTTATTCTTGCCACCGGCCCGGTAAAACCGAATATACCCGATGTAGAAGGCATTGAACTGGCAGATGGTTTTGAAGAGTATGAACCCAATACGGAGAGATATACCAACAAGCGGGTAGTGATACTGGGGCGCGGGAATTCTGCCTTCGAAGTAGCCACCGAATTGTCCGGCAAGGCGGCCGTAATTTTCATAATGATCGGAAACCGCTTTATACGTCACGCATGGAATAGCCATTTTGTGGGGGACTTAAGATCCTTCAACAACAATATACTGGATATGTTCCAGTTAAAGGCCATGCACACGGTGACGGGAACAACCCTGACCAAACTGGTCAAGCAGGAAGATGGCAGTCTTCAGGTTCACTATACTGAAGAATTGCCGCACTGGAAAACACCCGGAACCTCATACGGATGGTTTGAAGTCGATTACGTTATCCGGGCAGCAGGATTCAAATACGCAGAACCCAAAATGTTTGCGGCAGATATCGCTCCGCAGATGGATCAGGCCATGAAATACCCTGTGCTTGATTCCAGTTGGGAAACAACGACTCCCGATATGTACTGCATAGGCACCAACATGGCTGCGCGTGACAAGAAGTCCGCCTCCGGGTTTATACACGGGTTCCGCTACAACACCCGAACCCTGTTCAGAATACTGGAAGAGAAATACCATCAGGTTGCAATGCCCAGTGATACGTTCAACCTGAAGAATGAAGAAGACCTGCAGAAACTGGGCGATCACATCATTACCCGTCTGAGTAATACCTCAGGTCTGTATCAGTTGTATGGAATGCTGAGCGACGTGCTGGTCATTAACGATGACAATACTGTTCAGATGTTTTATGAATTGCCGGTTACCTACGTAGTAAAGGATTCAGACTTCACCAGGAAGAAAATCATCGTGTTCACGCTGGAACTCGGGTTTGATACATTTGAAAATGGATACACAGATTCACTGAACTTCGTCAGGCGCAATGATCCACAAACCCCCGCCAATGTGGCATTCGTACACCCGGCGTTCCGTTTGTACGACAAAGGTGAATTCATCAAGGGAGGCAATACCCGCAGTTCAATTGTCACCCGATTCGATAAAGCCTCTGACCTTATAGA
>JBPCSC010000130.1:0-1937 GCA_051007495.1 Methylococcaceae bacterium
GAATTAACGCAACTTGGATCGGTTAATCTGACCGCCATGGAGGAATATCAGTAACAGGCTGCCCGTATGGAATTTCTGGAAGATCAACACAGCGATTTGAGTGAGTCACTAGACACATTGCAACACGCCATGGAGAAAATAGATCAGGAATGTCGAACCCGTTTCCGGGAAACCTTCGATAAAGTAAATAATGGCCTGCAACGCATGTTCCCTAAACTATTCGGTGGTGGACAGGCTTACCTTGAACTGACGAATAGAGACTTGCTGGATACCGGTGTGAACGTTATTGCAAGACCGCCGGGCAAACGCAATAGCACGATACACCTGTTATCCGGTGGAGAAAAGGCACTGACGGCAGTGGCATTGGTATTTGCAATCTTTGAATTAAACCCGGCACCGTTTTGTTTGCTGGATGAAGTGGACGCGCCACTGGATGACGCAAACGTGGGACGTTTCAGTCAATTGGTCAAGGAAATGTCAGAGAAAGTACAATTTCTCTTTATTTCACATAATAAAGTGACCATGGAAATCGCCCAGCATTTGGCTGGAGTAACTATGAAAGAACCCGGTGTATCCCGCATCGTTGCGGTCGATATTGCCGAAGCAGTTGAACTTGCAGCAGCTTAAATCTAAAGGTAGATAAAGTGGATAGAGATACAGTACGTGCAGTCTTGCTGATCGTAGGTCTGTTAGTTATAGCCGGTGTTTATGTATGGGGGATGTACAAAGACAAAATACTCGATTTTCTGCATCGAAGAGGAGAATACGATGATGTGGAATTCGATTCCGATCAGGATGAAGAACTGGATATTTATGATGAGCATGAATATGAAAGTACGCCGTCAACCCAACGACGGGAACCCTATTTTCCAGGCAGTGGAATACCGGATGGTACACAAGATAGATGGGACATCCAGACACCTCGTCAGCCAGACCCAGGCCCAACAACTACCGCTACAACTCAGGCTGAAAATCAAAGTAGGACAACTCCACTGGGTGCGCCCTTCCTGATTCAGGTCAGCATAGTGGGAAAAACGGATAAATCCTTCAGTGGCAGTGCATTAAAGGCAGCGTTCTATGAGCAGGGATTGATTCACGGTGAAATGGGGATTTATCACCGGATGGATCAAACCAACAAGGAACCGATATTCAGTATCGCCAGTCTGGTTGAACCAGGAGCGTTTCCAAACGAAAACATGGAACAGTTTGAAAGTCCGGGAATCGTCCTTTTCTTTCAACCCGCCAAGGTACCTGATCCTCTGGAAGTATTCGATAATTTACTGGATACCTGCCACGAATTAAGCACCCAACTGGACGGCATCGAATGGGATGAAACACGTCAACCTCTGACATTACGCAAAATAGCCGATATGAGACATCGTCTAAGCGTAGCCTACGAACCTAAGTGACTACCACCCCAGTCAAGGCCCGAATGGCCGAACTCAGAAAAAAATTAGAACATCATATCCAGTTATACCACCAACTTGATAACCCGGTAATCAGCGATGCTGAATACGATGCCTTAATGAACGAGTTGTTGGTTCTGGAAGCAAGCCATCCGGAGTTGCTAACACCAGATTCGCCTTCCCTGAGAGTAGGTGCTCCCCCGTTAAAAGGATTCAGGGAGGTTACCCACAAAGTACCCATGCTGTCACTTAAAAACGCATTTAATGACGAACAGGTACTCTCTTTTCAAAAAGACATCATCAAGCAATTGAAGCTCGACGGAGACATACCGATTGAGTATTTGATGGAACCCAAACTGGATGGTCTTGCGGTTAGTCTGATATACGAAAACGGAATACTGGTTCAGGCCTCTACCCGGGGGGACGGCAAAACCGGTGAGGAGGTTACGAACAACGTCAAGACCATACGGGCAGTTCCCCTGAAACTGAACGGAAACGAATATCCAGGTTTATTCGAAGTACGTGGTGAGG
>JBPCSC010000131.1:0-10462 GCA_051007495.1 Methylococcaceae bacterium
GGCCAGACCCTGAGCTTAAAACCCTGTTACATCCAAACACCCACCTCCCTCTGCTTAAACATTAAACCCCTGGAAACACCATGCTTGATCCCCGCTTGTTCCGCACCCAACTGGACGAGGTCGCCACCCAACTGGCCCGCCGGGCTTTTTCACTCGATACCCAAGCCTTCATCGAACTGGAAAACCGCCGCAAGTCCGTGCAAACCGACACTCAAAACCTGCAAAACGAACGCAACACCCGCTCCAAACGAGTGGGTCAGGCCAAAGCCAGAGGCGAAGATATCGAACCTTTACTGGCTGAAGTTCAACACCTGGGGGATGATCTTAAAAACAAAGAGCAGGAACTGACCGACATACAAACCCGGTTTGAAGAACGGATTCTCTCCATACCCAATATCCTTGATGCGGACGTGCCTGCGGGCAAAAGCGAAGCCGACAACGTAGAAATTCACCGGCGAGGTATCCCCCGGAGCTTTGATTTTCCGGTCAAGGATCACGTCGATTTAGGCACCGGCCTGGGTTATCTTGATTTTGAAGCCGCCGCCAAAATCACCGGTTCACGATTTGTCACCCTCAGTGGCCCACTGGCACGCCTGCAACGTGCACTCACCCAATTCATGCTGGATCTACACACCACCGAACACGGCTACATTGAAACGTACGTTCCTTTCATGGTGAACGCGGCCAGCCTCAGAGGCACCGGGCAACTTCCCAAGTTTGAGGAAGACCTGTTCAAAATCGAGCACGATCCCGTTTATTACCTCATTCCCACTGCCGAAGTACCGGTCACCAATATGGTTAGGGATGAGATACTCCCGGTCGAACAACTGCCGCTAAAACGGGTATGCCACACCCCTTGTTTCCGCAGTGAAGCCGGTGCTTATGGCAAAGACGTGCGTGGCATGATTCGCCAGCATCAATTTGAAAAGGTAGAGTTAGTTCAGATTACCCGCCCGGAAGACTCAAGTGCCGCCCACGAAGCCTTGACCGCTCATGCCGAACAGGTGCTGGAGCGGCTTGAATTGCCGTTCCGCAGAATGTTATTGTGCGCCGGAGACACAGGATTCTCCTCCGCCAAAACCTATGATCTGGAAGTGTGGCTACCGGGGCAAAACACCTACCGGGAAATTTCCTCATGCAGCAACTTTCGTGATTTCCAGGCCAGACGACTCCAGGCCCGCTGGCGCAATCCTGAAACCGGCAAACCAGAACTGGTACACACCCTTAATGGCTCCGGCCTGGCGGTAGGGCGCACCCTAATCGCTGTAATGGAAAACTATCAAGATCACCAAGGCCGCATACAAGTACCCGAGGTACTCAAACCCTATATGAATGGATTGGAGTTCATTGCATGACACCAGAAAAACCCACCCCCACAATACAAGCCGCCACCTGGAAGCGTCTGGATTTGGCCGTTAAAGACTTGGGGATTGACCTGAGCGACGGCCTGCCTGAACACGAACGCACAGAAACCGACCCGGCACTGGCCGAGCGCACCGCACAATACCAGGCCAACCGGCAACGATGTGAGCAGCACTGGCTGGAACAGATACTCCGCATAACCGCTCAGGAACTGGACACCCAGGCCGATACCCCCGCGCCCACCCTGAAACCCGACTCCGGCTGGTGGGGGCAATTCCTTCAGTGCGCCCGACAAGCCGGCGATGACGCCACACAACAGATACTGGCCAGGCTATTGGCCAGGGAACTCACCACCCAAAACAGCGTGTCCCGGCACACACTGCATAGCCTGAGCACACTGGATTTGTGGGAACTGGAATCCTTCATCGAATACACCGCCTTCGCATTCGCCTTTGACAGTGGCTGGCGATTCATATTTGAAGAAGAACCCTTGCGCAGAGAAATCTGGACGTATGGCCGTGAAATAGACATTACCACCCATTTAGTCCGTATCGGTTTACTCAACGAACAACCAGACAGAATACTCACTCGCTCCGCACGCGGAATCGTCATCCGTTACCAGGACAAACGCTACACAATAGAACACGTCAAAACGGAAGAATCCTCCGCCAGTTTTCTCTACAGACGGTACACCCCCACCGGCCAACAACTGGCAAACGCCCTGAAAACCAAGCGGTTTAACGGATATGCCCGAAACGTGGTCGCAAAATTAAAGGAAGAAATGAACGTAAAACTGGAGTTGGTGGAAGAGTGAGCTGGGGGATGAGGAGGATTGGCCTGACGTATTGATTAATATAATAGCGATGTATGAATCAGGAAATAATATTTGCCATAAACAGTGAAGATGTCCCGTACATCCATCAACTTCTGAAAACACGGAATTTGACGGTAATATGTATATTGACACATGTATATGAGTATTGCCTGCGAGAAGGAATGACGCAGGTAGTTCTCGCAAACATCAATAATGAAACCTGCCAGAATTATACGGTGGAAGATCAAGACCCGCTGTTTACTCTCAATGCCTACGCCAACGTTATTCACGTACCCGCCATTATAAAACAGGCCAGAAAAATCCATGGAGAAGTGAACCAGCGTTTAGACGCGATACTGCATGATTTCCTTGATGGCGCGACCATCGGTGGATGGTTACCCACCCAATGGGCGCATTTTATTCATAATGCACTGGCTTATCAGATTATATGGGATGAACTGGCAAAGCGGTATTCAACTTCACTTTGGCATGTATTGATACCCAATCAACCCTACTGCCTGGGCAATCATTCCTGCATACCCGCACTGGCTCTGGTCAATACCCTTGAATCAAAAGGCATACACTATATTGCCTATAGCACGGAAATATCGGGACTGGGAGAACCTGGATTCCCGGATTTAAGAAACATTTCCAAAAATATAGAACTCCTGTGCCACATTCCCACCTGCTTTTACGATAAAGATTATTTTTATCAGGAAATTGCCTCCAGCGGGTTAACGTATGGTATTTTGAACTCAGAAGCATTTGATGTCAGTCCGCCTGAAAACATGCCAACCAGCGGCTTATGTTATCTGCATGATATGTTAGGCGAACTGGATACCGCCGATATAGAACAGGTCAACCAACTGGAATCTCCCATTAGGCAATGCCTGGAAGAAATACTGGTTTTGCTGATCCGTCAACTCGACTACAAAACACTACAAGTCAATTTTCTTTGGGAGAGAATTCGCAATCAGTGTTATTTTTTTCTTTGGCTGGAAAAACATTTCAGCACTCAAAAACCCTGGCAGTTTCTGTTATCCAACCATGATGTCATGCTGCATGGGGCACTATTGTCGTTTGCCAAAAAGCACAACATCCATGTCACAATAGTGCCACATTCCAAGGTATTCAACTACCCTTTCATTTACATCAATGAACAGGTGCCCCCACTATGTTTGCACCATGCACTGCAGGACGGGCCTTGTGTAGACACTACCGGAAAAATACTGCCCTCAAGACGAATGACGTTTGCAGGCGTCTGGAAACAGGATATGGCTTGCCCGCAACAGATAAAGTCAGTGGGCATTATTCTGAATGGAACATACCCTACTCACCTGGAAAAGTTTTTCAAAGGTTTGCTGCATATCAAACAATGGGCAGGGCAAAATAATATCCGTCCAAGATTCCGTGTACGCAGTCTATTACCTTTATTAAGTATCAGCAAAATACTTGGTGTACCTCTAATGGAACTAGAAAAAGACGGCCAGGGAAGCGTCCTTGATTTTGCAAAGGGTTGCGATATGCTGATCAGTTATGACTTGCATTCATCGGCAGTGCTTGAAGTATTACGGGAAGGATATACGGTCATACATGCTGATGTTCAATCCGAGATACATCCTTACTGGTGCATAGTCGATGCACTGGTGGTTCCGCGCTTTTCTGTTCACGAATTACTTGAACGTCTAAGTATGATGGTGGCATGTCCGGAGTATTTCCAGGAATTTCGTCACCGGCAACGCCGCTCAGTGCTGGAAGCCATGACTACGGCACGGACACTTGGTTACTGGTTACAAAACCGGGTAAATGTTTTCTGTAAATAGCAATAAATAAAAAACATGAAAATTCTGGTCACCGGAGCAGACGGGTTTATCGGCTCACATTTAACCGAGTATCTGGTACGCATGCAATACGAAGTACGCGCCTTCGTATGGTACAACTCATTTAATACCTGGGGTTGGCTGGATCACTGTAGCCAGGACGTAAAAGGACATTTTGAGGTTTTCCCAGGAGACATACGAGACCCATACGGTGTGCGTCAGGCCATTAAGGATTGCGATGCGATCATCCATCTGGCTGCGTTAATCGCCATACCATATTCGTATCATTCACCAGATACTTACATAGATACCAATATAAAAGGCACACTCAATATACTTCAGGCGGCACGAGATAACCCAATACAAAAAATTGTACATACCTCTACCAGCGAAGTGTATGGCTCGGCCAGATTTGTTCCCATGACAGAAGACCACCCCTTGTGCGGGCAATCACCCTACGCGGCTACCAAAATAGCCGCCGACCAACTGGCTTATTCGTTTCACGCATCATTTAACATGCCCGTAATAACCATTCGGCCATTTAATACTTACGGGCCGCGCCAGTCGGCCAGAGCAGTGATTCCTGCCATCATTACACAAATTGCAAAAGGGCAGCGTCAGATTCGTCTGGGTTCTGTTGCTCCTGCACGCGACTTTAATTACGTAAAAGATACTATACGCGGCTTCACTTCAGCACTACAAAGCGACAAAGGCATAGGGGAAACAGTGAATATTGGCAGTAACTTTGAAGTGTCAATCGCAGAAACCGTAAACATAATCGCCGATATTATGGGAGTAGACATAGAGATTATTCAGGAAGACGTAAGACTACGACCAGAAAAATCAGAAGTTGATAGACTATGGGCGGATAACACCAAAGCACGGACATTATTAAATTGGCAACCACAGTATGGAGGAATAAATGGATTCAGGAAAGGGCTTGAACAAACCATTGCCTGGTTTGAAGAACCAAAAAACCTATTGGCCTATAAAACGGATATTTTTAATCTTTAACGTCATCCTGAAACATCATGACTTCAGTTCTTCCGCAACTAGTCATTCAAGCCATTGGCAATACGATAGGTTTATCACCTTCCCCACTGCATGAACCTCGCTTCAAAGGAAACGAATGGGCTTACGTCAAAGAATGTCTGGATTCAGCCTGGGTTTCATCCGTAGGAGGTTTTGTAGACCGGTTTGAATCCGATTTGGCACGCGTTACCGGTTCCCGTTACGCTATTGCTGTAGTCAACGGGACTGCAGCGTTGCATATCGCAATGAAATTGGCCGGAGTACAAACCGGTGATGAAGTCATAGTACCCGCATTAAGTTTTATCGCCACGGCAAATGCAATCAGTTATTGTGGAGCCATACCGCACTTTGTCGACAGTGAAATGGCTACATTCGGTATAGACCCATACGCATTACGCGAGTATTTGCAGCGTATCGTGATTCGTAAAAACAATCAAAGCATAAACCGTGAAACAAATCGCGTTATCCGAGCAGTAGTACCAGTACATGTGCTGGGTCATCCGGTACGTATTGATGAGTTAGTTAAAGTGGCCCATGAATTTAATCTGATCATTATTGAAGATGCGGCAGAGTCATTAGGCAGCAGGTGGAAGGGTCAACATACTGGAACTTTCGGATTGTTTGGCACATTGAGTTTCAATGGCAATAAAACCATTACCACCGGAGGCGGTGGGGCTATACTTACCAATGATGAATCACTGGCACAAAAAGCCAAACATTTAACAACAACAGCCAAATTGCCACACCCTTGGGAGTTTGATCACGACGACATCGGCTACAATTACCGTTTACCTAATTTAAATGCGGCACTGGGATGCGCTCAACTGGAATCACTACCTGAGATACTGAAGTCAAAACGACACCTGCATTCCGTTTACAGCAAAGCATTTGAAGGTATATCTGAAATAACATTATGGTCAGAAGCAATAGAGGCCGAAAGCAATTACTGGCTGCAGACGTTAATTCTGGATGAAACCGAATCACATCAACGGGATACTATATTATTAGCTGCCAACAAAGCAGGTTTTATGAGTCGGCCATTGTGGAAACTAACACCACAACTGACACCTTATTCAGGTTGTCCAAAAGCACCCTTACCGATAGCCGAAGCATTGCTACGCAGGGTCATTAATATACCAAGCAGCGCGTATCTGGCATGACGGCATTACTACTGGTAGGCGGCGGCGGTCACTGTAAATCTATTATTGATGTCATAGAAAGCAGCACCCACTTTACTGTACGAGGAATCGTACAACCCCGAAAAAATGAAGGCACATCAATACTGGGTTATCCTATACTTGGAGAAGATGCCGACCTGCCTGAGTTACTAAGTAGCGGCACTGATGCACTGATTACTGTCGGTCAAATCAAGACCCCTGCCATAAGAAAAAAACTTTATGATCTAATGATTCACCTGCAAGCCAACATGCCGATCCTGGTTTCTGACCAGTCTTATGTATCCAGACATTCAGATTTGGGAAAAGGTACTGTTGTGATGCACGGTGCAATAGTCAATGCAGCAGCCAGCATTAACGTCAACACTATAATTAACTCTATGGCGTTAATAGAACACGATGTAATTATTGGTGCACATTGTCACGTATCAACCGGAGCCAGGATTAATGGTGGAGTACAAATAGGAGACGGAAGCTTCATAGGCAGTGGTGCCATAATTCATCAGGGTATCAGCATAGGAACGCAATGCATCATATCTGCCGGGTCAGTCGTATCCAAAGACCTACCAGACAATACGCTTTACAGACTACCATCATGAAAAAAAAACAGGGCAGGATAATCATTATTGCTGAAGCCGGAGTCAATCATAACGGTAATATGGAAATAGCAAAATCATTAATTGATGCTGCCGCTATAGCAGGTGCTGATTATGTAAAGTTCCAGACATTTAAAGCGGATAAATTAACTACTCTCATGGCAGGAAAAGCCGATTATCAAACCGTAGCGACCGGTTCAATATGTGAAGGACAACACGCCATGCTGAGTCGACTTGAACTAAGCGAAAAGCAACACCGTGAACTACTGGCGCACTGTAATAAGCGCAATATTGGCTTTCTTTCCACGGCATTTGACATAGACAGCATTGATTTTCTGGTTTCACTAGGCATCAAACTATTCAAAATACCTTCTGGTGAAATAAATCACTTGCCGTATTTGAAACATATCGGTAGACAAAAAGGGGAAATCATACTGTCTACAGGCATGGCTACACTGGCTGAAATAGAAACGGCCATAAACGTACTGCAGGAGGCCGGTACGACAAAAGATAAAATTACAGTTTTACACTGCACGACCGAATACCCTGCACCCATTGAGGAAGTCAACCTAAAAGCACTAAAAACCATCCGCGCCGCGTTTAAAGTACGCGTCGGTTATTCTGACCATACCAAAGGTATTGAAATAGCTTTGGCAGCCGCTGCATTGGGTGCTTCAGTCATTGAAAAACATTTCACATTGAACAGAAGATTGCCAGGGCCAGATCATCAAGCAAGCCTGGAACCTGAAGAACTGCTTCAAATGATATACTCAATCAGAAATATAGAAAAAGCCATGGGCAACGGAATTAAACAGCCTACACCCAGTGAAATGCGCAATATAAAGGTGGCACGCAAATCAATAGTCGCTATTCGCAATATCAGTCAGGGTGAAATATTTTCATTAGAAAACATAGGCATAAAACGTCCTGGTAACGGATTGTCACCCATGCTATGGGATCATGTATTAGGAAGGATTGCTGCCTATGATTTCAGTGCTGACGAATTGATACGACTGTGAAAAAAATAGCCGTAGTAACGGGTTCACGGGCAGATTACGGATTATTACGCTGGGTAATGGAAGGTATCAACAAATCAGATGGCATGGATTTACAAACAATTGTAACAGGCATGCATCTCTCACCCGAGTTTGGATTAACTTACAAATACATAGAGCAGGACGGTTTTAGTATAACCCGAAAACTGGAAATGCTTTTAAGTTCTGATACTCCAACAGGTATTACCAAGTCAATAGGCCTGTCTGTTTGTGGATTTGCCGATACATTTGCGGAACTTAAACCGGATATGCTTTTAATCCTGGGGGATCGTTATGAAATTCTGTCTGCTGTAACTGCAGCCATGATTTTCGGCATCCCTGTAATACATGTACACGGTGGTGAATTAACTGAAGGGGCATACGACGATTCAATACGTCATGCAATAACCAAAATGTCACATTTACATTTTGTATCCACTGATGAGTATCGTTTACGGGTGATACAGATGGGTGAGCAACCAGATCGTGTATACAATGTTGGTGCATTAGGGATAGACAACATCACTGGATTGCCTTTACTGAGTCGAACTGAACTAGAGGAGCAACTCAATTTTCGCCTCGGCACAAGAAATTTACTGGTCAGTTTTCATCCTGCCACTTTGGAACAAGGAATGGCCTATACTCAAATACAGGAATTGCTATCCGCACTAGGTGAATTAAAAGACACTCACATTCTATTTACCCAACCCAATGCCGATAACGAAGGCCGACAGATTATGGATTTGATCAGACATTTTGTTTATGAACATCAAAATACCTCTCAAGTGTTTACTACATTAGGCCAAATTCGTTATCTTTCTGCAATAAAATGGGTAGATGGCGTGATCGGAAATTCGTCCAGCGGTATTATTGAGGCCCCCTCTTTAGGCACTGGTACCATCAATATAGGGGACAGGCAGAAAGGCCGTGTCCGGGCAAGCAGTGTAATTGACTGCGTTCCTGAAAAAAAAGCAATTCTGGATGCAATTAAACAACTTTATTCAGATAAGTTTCAATCTAGTTTACAGGCAATAGAAAATCCTTATGGCACTGGTGGGGCCAGTGGAAAAATAGTGCGTATGCTATTAGAAATGGATATTTCAAATATTTTAAAAAAGCATTTTTTTGATTTGCATGAAATAACAGTACATACAACCAGAACAAGCACATCTGCCAGTTAAAACGAGAAATGCCAATGGTAAACGAAGTTACCTGGAAAAAAGCAATCATTAAACCCGAATCTACCCTGCAAGATGCGATACAAACGCTTAATGAGATATCAACCAGGATATTGCTTGTATGTAACGAAAATGGGAAATTGCTTGGCACTTTAACTGACGGAGATATCCGCAGGGGGTTATTGTCAGGAATGACACTACCCAGTCCTGTTACGAGTATCATTCACCGGGTGCCATTAGTAGTACCTGACGGAGTTGGTCGTGAACTGGTATTCAAACTGATGACCGCTAACCGTATACAACAAATTCCAGTAGTGGATACAGAGGGCTTTCTAATAGGCTTGCATCTTTGGGATGAAATGATTGTCCCTGGAGATAGAAGAAATAATATGGTTATCATGGCTGGCGGCATGGGAACCCGTCTTCGTCCCTATACTGAAACCTGTCCTAAACCAATGCTGCGTGTCGCAGGCAGGCCAATACTGGAACACATTATTGAGCGTGCAGTGCGGGAAGGGTTTATTCATTTCATACTGGCTGTACATTATCTCGCTCACATTATTGAAGACCATTTTGGGGATGGCAACCGATTTGGCGTTAATATTACATACCTGAGGGAGAAAACGCCTTTAGGCACTGCGGGGGCCTTATCCTTAATGAACCCTGTACCGGATTTGCCTTTTTTGGTGACCAACGGAGATGTCATTACCGATATACACTATGGAGAGATACTGGATTTTCATCAACACCACACTGCCGTTGCCACCATGGCAGTACGCCAACATGAATGGCAACACCCTTTTGGTGTGGTACAAATGAATGGTGTTGATATAGTTTGCATTGAAGAGAAACCCATCATACGCAGACATATCAATGCCGGAGTGTACGTATTGTCACCTGACAGTCTGTCCCATCTCGCAACCGATGCCTATTGCGATATGCCTACGCTGTTTGAAATAATTAAAAACAGAAATCAACGAACCATAGCCTACCCCATGCATGAACCCTGGCTTGATATCGGTTATCCGGATGATTTAGACAGGGCTAATGCTTAATCAATCAAATATTTTAATGAATACTGAAAATAATAAAAACACAAAGTGGTGTACAAATTGTCTGGCCATGTCGACTCGTCAACGAATTAAGTTTGATGAACGAGGGTGGTGTAATGCTTGCTGCTGGATGGAGAGAAAAAAAAATATAGATTGGATTAGCCGTAAAAGCCAATTATTGTCACTGTTGGACAAGCATAGACGATCAGATGGCCGTTTTGATTGCCTGGTACCCGTAAGTGGTGGCAAAGATGGTTCCTATGTCGCTTACAATCTCAAACACAAATATGGAATGAATCCACTTTGTCTAACGGTAACGCCCCCATTACCACTTGAACTGGGAGAAAAAAACTTACGTACGTTTGTAGAAAATGGATATAACCACATATCAGTAAATCC